>NZ_JBFLUG010000400.1:0-1323 GCF_041008525.1 Parafrankia sp. FMc2
TCTAGCCCTGTCTTCCGCACGTGCGTGCGGAGAGACAGCTACGCGATCTCTTGTTCTGACCGCGTCGGAGTGATCGCGATCTGTAGTGGCGGGTCTGGGACTGTTCGTGGCTGTGTCGGTCGCGAGGGACTACGGGCCGCCGAGCGTCGAGAAGCCGCTCGGCGCGCTCCCCGTCGTGCGTGACTACCTGGACCGCCTCGGTCTCGTGGACACGATCGACCGGCTCGCCCCGATCCGGGACAAGGTCAGCCGGGCCACCCACGGGCAGGTCATCGCGGCCCTCGTCGCCAACCGGCTGACCTCCCCGACCCCGTTGCTGCACGTCGAACGGTGGGCACGGGAGTGGGCGGTCGAGGAGGTGTTCGGCATCGCGCCGGACGTGTTGAACGACGACCGGGTCGGTCGGGCGCTTGACGCGCTCGCCCCGGTCTGCGAGGCCGTCGTCGGCTCGGTCGGCACCGCGGCGATCGCCGCGTTCGGGCTCGACGTCTCCCGGGTCCACTGGGACATGACGTCGATCTCGCTGCACGGCGCCTACCCCGAGATCGACGAGGACTACGCGACCCCGCGCTACGGCCATCCCAAAGACCGCCGGCCCGACCTCAAGCAGGTCCAGACCGGCCTGGCCACCACCGGTGACGGCGGGATCCCGCTGGTCCACCGCGCCTACGACGGCGGCGCCGGCGAAGTTTCCCAGGTCACCGGCGCGATGCGCGCACTGACCCAGCTCGCCGGCCCCAGGCGCTTCCTGCTCGTCGGGGACACCAAACTCGTCTCCTACAGCAACCTGACCGCGCTGACGACCACGCCCGGGGTCACGTTCCTCGCGCCCGCACCGAAGGCGGTCGTACCCGCCGACGTCCTGGCCAGCCAGGACTGGGCCACCGCCTCGATCATCGACCACGTCGCCGCCCGAGACCGCGACAAACCGATCCACCAGCGGGCGACCTACCGCGCCCGCGAGGGCGTGACCACCCTGCGCGGGCCCCGCAAGAAAGACCCGCCGGTCACCGTCCGCACGGTGTTCGTCTGGTCGTCCGCGAACGACCAGGCCGCCAAGGCCGCCCGCGCGCTCAAGCTCGGCCGCGCCCGCGACGACCTCGACACCCTCGCCCGCGCCGCGGGCAGCCACCACCTCTACCGCACCGAGGCGGCGGTGCAAGCCCGCCTGACCCTCCTCGCGACGAAACACCGCGTCGCCCGCTACCTCGTCGCGGCCACCAGCGTCGACCCGGACACCGGGAAACCGGCCCTGACCTGGCACTTCGACCAGGCCACCCTCGACACCGAGGCCACCACCGACGGCTGGTACGCCCTGCTGAC
>NZ_JBFLUG010000401.1:0-1294 GCF_041008525.1 Parafrankia sp. FMc2
GTAACGCGCCACAGGTCATGGCCAGCCTGCGCAACCTCGCGATCGCGATCCTGCGCCTGACCGGCGTCACGAACATCGCCGCGGGAATCCGTCACCACGCCCGCCGCCCCGAACGCCCACTAGAGACGATCATGAAACTTGCTTGCTAACCGACAACTTTGCCGAGGCCCTGCCTGGTAGGTAGCCCCAGATCTCCTGGTAGACGGTGTCGGGATGCTTCCGAGCACAGGACCTTCCCCGGGCCGCGTAGATAGGTCTTGAGCTGCTTGTTGCCGATCTCGTGCTCCCACCTGTGCCGGTAGGCCCCGGCCAGGGTGGTCGCGGTCGCCTCCCGTGGGTCGAGGATGGTGGTGAGCAGGGCGATGATCTCGTGTTTCCCGTCGCCGTCGCGGTCGGGCACGTCGTACTCGACGAGACGGGCGTAGCGGGCCTTCGCCGGGTCGAGTGCCTCATCGGCCCGGGCCGCGGCGACGAGTGCGTCCCGCGCCTTCCCGGTGATCTTCGGGTTGACCAGGACCGTCCGGTACGAGCCGTCGGACAACGCGCGCAGCGGCGGCAGCCGCAGGCTGGCCTTGACCCGCCACAGCAACACGCCGCGCCGGTGTCCGCGGCCGTTGGCCTGTTCCCACCTGGGCGTGCGTCTCGGCATGCTCGACGCCCTCGCCCGCCTCACCCCGGGCCGTCCGTGGCTACCCGAAACCACCCCGGCCCTCACCGCCACCGTGTAAGTAGCCGTCCGTCACTGTCGATCAAGAGATAGCTGACCAGCCAGTAACCTCTCACGGGACTCTGACAGACAGGTGCTCGTGATACGCGTACACTTCGCACCATCTCAAACATAGGGGGCATCGTGGAGTCAATAGATGATCTCAGGCGACGGATAGCAGCGGAGAAGGCCGCGGAGCGAGCCGATTTGCATAGAAGAGCAGAGGACGCAGCGCGCGTCAATGCCCAGCAAGCTAGGCGACATCCATTTCGAGTTGATGTTGATGAGGAGCTGCAGAGGTTCCTCTCGCGCGAATTCGTCCCGGTTCTCCGACAGGAAAAAATTAAACCCTATCGTTGCCAATATCCTCAAAGATTTCGGCGAGCACTCGGACGGGACGGACAAATTCTTTATGCCTGGCCGTTGGGCTCCGAGCTGTATAAATCCTGTGTTGCCGTCGGGAGTGACTCGACACTAATCATGCTACAGAGAATAATCGAGCCTACTGGTAGGCTTCGTGCACCATGCATTGTCGCTACCAACGGGTGGCCTCTAGGACCAATGACACTTTCGTCCCCCAGTTGGGAC
>NZ_JBFLUG010000402.1:0-1286 GCF_041008525.1 Parafrankia sp. FMc2
GCTGTCTGTTGGGGTCCCTGAACGCGGAAGTGCCCTCTGAGCTGGGAGGATGGGAGTTCTCTAGGCTTCCGTCCGCCAGATCGAGAGGGCACTTCGCAGGTGCGATTGTTGCATGCGGCGTCGAGGACGCACGCGCGGTTCGACGACCCTGACCTGGTGGGCTGCGCGGGGCTGGTCCCGGTGGTGCGCCTCGCCGAGCAGGCAGGCTTGTCCGAGCTGGTGGAGGAGTATCTGCGACCGGCGGCCCCGACAGGGGCGAACGCGCCGGTGAAGGTCGGGTGCCTGGTCGCGGGCATGGTCGCCGGGGCGGACAGCATCGAGGACATGGAGCTCCTGCGGGACGGGGCGGTAGGTGAGCTGTTCGCCGGGGTCCGTGCCCCCTCGACACTCGGGAGCTTCCTGCGCGGCCTGGACTGGGGCAACGTGCGTCAACTCGACAAGGTCAACCGGCTGTTCCTCACCGCTCTGACGGAACGGACACCGCTGCTACCCGGCGCCGCAACGGTGGCGTTCCTCGATGTCGATTCCTGCCAGCGTCGGGTGTTCGGCCCCGCCAAGCAGGGCGCGGCGTTCGGCCACACGAAGATCGCGGGGAAGTCGCTGCTGGTCCGTGGCCTCAACGCGCTGGTCGCCACCCTCTCGACCCCGCACTGCGCACCGGTGATCGCCGGTACCCGGCTCCGCGGCGGGAACGCCGGCTCCGCCCGCGGCGCCGCGTCGTTCGTCGCCGAGGCCATCACCACCGCCCGCCACGCCGGCGCCACCGGCACCCTGATCGTCCGCGCCGACTCCGCCTACTACTCCGGGACGTTCGTGGCGGCCTGCCGACGAGCCGACGTCCGGTTCTCCGTCACCACCCCTGTCGACACGAAGATCCACCGTGCTGTCACCGGTATCCCCGAGGACGCCTGGACCCCGATCCGCTACCCCCGCGCCGTCTGGGACGAGACCAACAATGCGTGGATCTCCGACGCCGAGATCGCCGAAGTCGACTACACCGCGTTCGCGTCCGGCCGTCACACCACCCACGGCCGGCTGATCGTGCGCCGGGTCCGTGACCAGAACACCAGCGGCCAAAAGGAACTGTTCCCTACCTGGCGCTACCACACCGTGTTCACCGACAGCCCGTTCCTGCTCGCCCAGGCCGAAGCCCAGCACCGCGACCACGCCCAGATCGAACAGGTCCTCGCCGACCTCGCCGCCGGACCGCTGGCGCACCTGCCGTCCGGGGTGTTCACCGCGAACGCCGCCTGGCTCACCCTCGCGGCCACCGCGCACAACCTGCT
>NZ_JBFLUG010000403.1:0-1279 GCF_041008525.1 Parafrankia sp. FMc2
TCGCCAACCCCACCGACATCACCACCCCCGACTACTGGGTCCGACACCTACGCGGCACCGTCCGCTACCACCAGGGCATCCAGACCCTCCACACCCTCGGCGTCACCACCTTCCTGGAGATCGGGCCGGACGCGACACTCGCGACCCTCACCGAGGAGATCCTCGACGGCGCCGAGCGCCGGTCCCGGGTGGCCTCGGCGCTGCGCCGGGGCCGCGGCGAACAGCTTGCCCTGCTCACCGCGCTCGCCGAGATCCATGTCGAGGGCCATCCCGTCGACTGGCGGGCGTTGACGCCACCGCCGGGCGAGGCGACGGGCCGGCCGGTCGACCTGCCCACCTACCCCTTCCAGCGCCGGCGCTTCTGGATCGGGCCGCCGGCCGCGGACGCGGACGCCACCGGCCTCGGGCTGCTCCCGGGCGCGCACCCGCTGCTGGCGGCAACGGTGGACGTGGCGGAGACCGGCGCGAGTGTCTTCACTGGCCGCCTGTCCGTCGACGAGACGCCGTGGCTCGCCGACCACGCGATCGCCGGCACGATCCTGCTGCCCGGTGCCGCGCTCGTCGACCTCGCGCTGCACGCGGCGGCGCACGCGGGTGGCTCCGTCCTGGCGGAGCTGACCCTCGCGGCCCCGGTCACCATCCCCCACCCGGGCACACGGACGATCCAGGTGACCCTGGGCGGGCAGGACGAGGCCGGCCGCCGGCCGCTCACCGTCCACACGGCACCGGACGGGGCGGAACCCGGCGAGGACCCGGGCTGGGTCCGGCACGCCACCGGCACCGTCATCACCGCCGGTCCAGCCGGCGCGGACGGCGCGGACGGCGCGGACGGCGCGCACCCGGCTCACGGGCCGTGGCCACCGGCCGGCGCCGAGACGATCGACGTCAGCGGTCACTACGACCGGCTGGCCGAGGCCGGGTACGACTACGGCCCGGCCTTCCAGGGCCTGCGGGCCGCCTGGCGGGACGGCGACGACATCGTCGCCGAGGTGGCTGCCGAGGCGGCCGAGCAGGCCGGGTACACCGCCGACGCAGCGGCCACGGGCACCCCGGGGCACGTCCTGCACCCGGCGCTGCTCGACGCGGCGCTGCACGCGATCAGCCTGCTGCCAGGCGCGGGCTCCGGGGCCGGGGCCGGGGGGATCTTCCTGCCGTTCTCCTGGGAGGGCGTGCGGCTCCTCGCCACGGGCGGGACGTCCGGGCTCTGTCTCCTTTACCCATCTGCACCCCTCACAGAACCATCTACTGAAGATGGTGTTTTGTTTCTTTTTTTTTTAAA
>NZ_JBFLUG010000404.1:0-1275 GCF_041008525.1 Parafrankia sp. FMc2
CGCTGTCGTGCAGGTTCGCCGTGGAGACCGCCACGACCAGCGGCAACCCGGCCCCGTCGGTCAGGACATGGATTTTCGAGCCCGGTTTGCCGCGATCGACCGGGTTCGGACCCGTCAGGCTTCCCCCGTTACCTTCTTGGTGGCCCCGCAACGGGGCTCCCGGCCTCCGGACCTGGCATGACTTGAGCCCCTCGTCGGTCATGATCGAAAAAGTGGTGTCACCAGGTTCCGGAGGCATCGGCAGACCGCTGATCAGGGGCATGACCGTGGAACTCATCGTGAGCGAGACAGGCTCTTCGTAACGTGGATGCCGGCACGCTGATGCCGCAGGTGAGGCCGGGCAAGTAGACAGCGCTCGCGGGAGACAGCACGTGATCGATACCGGTGGCATCGACGTCTACCTGGGCCTGGACGTGGGCAAGGGCGAACACCATGCCACCGCCCTCACCCCAGCCGGGAAGAAGGCGTTCGACAAGCGGCTACCCAACAACGAACCGAAACTGCGGGAGGTATTCACCTGGCTGCAAGCCAAGCACGGCACCGTGCTGGTCGTCGTCGACCAACCCGCCTCCATCGGCGCCCTGCCGCTGGCCGTCGCCCGCGACACCGGCTGCCGGGTCGCCTACCTGCCGGGCCTGACCATGCGGCGGATCGCCGACCTCTACCCCGGCGAAGCCAAGACCGACGCCCGCGACGCGTTCATCATCGCCGACGCGGCCCGCTCCATGCCGCACACCCTGCGCGACCTCGCTCCCGACGACGACACCCGGGCCGAGCTGGAGATGCTCGTCGGTTTCGATGACGACCTCGCCCAGGAGGTAACCCGCACCAGCAACCGGCTACGTGGCCTGCTCACCCAGATCCACCCCTCGCTGGAACGCGTGCTGGGACCCCGCCTGGACCACCCGGCCGTGCGCACCCTGCTGGAACGCCACGGTTCCCCAGCCCAGATCCGCAAGGCCGGACACCGCCGCCTGGTGACCCTGCTGCGGCCCCAGGCACCGCGCATGGCCGAACGCCTGGTGGAAGACATCTTCGCCGCCCTGGACGAGCAGACCGTGACAGTACCCGGCACCGACGCGGCGACGCTGATCATTCCCAGCCTGGCCCGTTCCCTGACCGCCGTCCATGACCAGCGGAAACTCCTCGCGATAGTGCCCCGTGGAGTGGTGTAGATCGGTTCGCGTTTCACTCTGCGTCTTTCGATATTATGCGACTTGGAACTCGGTCGCGTCGAGAGTAATCGGGGTAATCTCCGGGACTGTTGTGGTGGTG
>NZ_JBFLUG010000405.1:0-1264 GCF_041008525.1 Parafrankia sp. FMc2
CGCTTGATAGGCGAACTTCCGGGCAAGTCTGTCCGGGGAATAGCACAGAACCACATCGATCTGCACCGCCGCGACCAGGTCGCGCAGCCGTTCCAGCGCCGGGCGTGTCAGCGTCGCACCCGAATGGCCGTCGTCCTCGAAAACCCACTCGGCCGGCAGTACCGCCCCCATCTGCCGGGCGTGTTCACGCAGCGCCGCCGTCTGCGAGGCGATCGTCTCGTTCTTCTTCTGCCGGTCCGACGACACCCGGGCATAAACCGCCACGTTCATCGTGATCGTCTCCTGTCTGCTGGTCCGTCTGGATTTTCAGCCGCCGCGGTGGGACCAGGACTCCGTACGCGATCGACAGATCCCGGGCCGCGTGGCGGTCGAACGCATACTCAAGGGCGATCGCCCGCTCATTCATCCGTCGGACTTCCTGCCTCGGCTGAGACGAGATAGTCCGACAAAGCACCGGTCACGAGCGACGAAATCGTCGTTCCGCAGGCCCGGGCTTCCTCGCGTGTTCGCTCGGCCAGCGCAGCGGGAAGCTTGACCGTGAATACCACCGTCGGCTCAGGCACGACCACCCGTCCATCCACCGCCGAATCGGCGTAACGCCGGGCCTGCCGCGGCGAAACCCCAAACCGCGCGGACAGCAGAAGGGCGGCGTCCTCGATCGGAACGCCGCCCTCCAGCAGCTGCGCCGCAGCGTTCACCCGCTCGGCGTACTCACCCGCACCCACCCGACGACGATCACCCATGGACAGATCAGTACTACCGCCTGTGTCGTGACGTCACCTCGACACGCCGAGGCAGTTCCAGCCGCCGGTAGCTCAGCGTGACCTCGAACTCGAAGTTGCCAAGTGCGTTGGGGGCGTAATTACCCCGCCTTGTGGAGCTCCTTTCTCGGTCGGGGTGTACCGGCCCTTGTCGACCACACCTGCCTTCAGCCAGGCCCGGACCTGTTCCCGTGCGGGGAAGCCGTCGAGCTTTTCGAGTAGGTGGTTGTGGTCGAGTCGGTCGAATGCGGCTTCCAGGTCCGCGTCGAGGACCCAGCCGCGGGTGTTTCTCCCGCGTGCAACTTTCCAGATCATTTCGATCGCGTCGTGGCAGCCGCGGCCCGGCCGGAAGCCGTACTGTCTGGCGTCCAGCCGAGCTTCCCACTCGGGTTCCAACGCGTTACGCACCCGCTGCTGCTGGGCGCGGTCAGCGATGACAGGAATCCCGATTGGGCGTTGTTTTCCGCCTCTTTTCGGTATGTACACCCGCCGTACCGGCAGCG
>NZ_JBFLUG010000406.1:0-1253 GCF_041008525.1 Parafrankia sp. FMc2
TCCGCCGCCAGCCCCCTGGAGATCGACTCCCGATCCTCCAAGGTCAACTCCACGCCCCGCACCCAGCCCTCCGATCAACAGATCACCCTTCTACCAGGGCTGATGCACTGACCGTCTGAGACCGCCAACAGCAGCATGCCAGGAAATCGACGATCGTGTCCAGGCGTAGGGAGCGGGGCGTTCGAGGGACCCGCATGATATGGCGAAAACTGGATTGTCTGAAGCCCAATCTCCAGAGGATGCAAAGATCCGTCCACCGGAAAGACGCCTGTAACCGGTGCCGCGCTCTGCGTCGACATCCCACCGGGGTTGACGCAACCTCCAGAGCGCGGAGCGATACCCAGCGAGGGTATTCAAGGAGATGAGTGGGCCGCCTACGTCATGCTAGTACGTACGACAGGGACGAACATGGGATCGCCTGCGGGGTGCGAATCCTACGGCGACGGAGGCCCCGTAGTAGTCGTGGGAGTAACGCCCCACCAAGGACGGCGGGAAAGCCGTCGACAGGGCCAAGGGGGCCAGGTGACCGGACACTCACAACCCGCGAGGTATGCGTAATGCAGACCGCCGAAACGGTACTGGGCGTCCTCCATGAACGCGGCAGGCGTGGCCTGAGGACAGCCACAGTCCGCGTGGGAGAAAGTCATGGCGGGCAGGCGACGCAAGACCCTTGTCGTCTGCCAGGAATGCCATATCGCCATCCACTCCGGGCAGCCAGTCGCGTCACCCACGGAATAGTCACCGGAGAGCCCGTTGCTGGGAAAACTAGCACGGCGGGTGTGCGCCGTGAGGCGCTCTGTTGTATCCCCAGCGCAGCTGGGAGGGATTCGGAGGAAGATCCTTGGGTTCGCTGGCTTACCTGGATCTGAAAGGTGAAGGGGACCGCAGCATGCCAGAAGGCGGCGGGCGTCGAGAAGGTGCCGAAGGCGGGCCGCCGTCGAACCCGCGTGATATGGCGAAAGCTGGATTGCTTGAATTCCAATCTCCAGATGGTAGATGTGCGGACCCGTCGGAAAGGTACCTGAAACCGATGCCACGCCCTGCGCCGGTCGGAACCCGTGGGCCGGCGCAACCTCCGGGATGTGGGCGATACCCTGCGTGGGTATTCAAGGAGATGAGTGGAACGCCTAAGCTTGTTGTTTAACTTGTCTGTCCTTCAGGTCCTGCGGCTGTTGACCTGTCCGTGGCCTTCCCGACTGGTTGGATGATCGCCTGTCGTCGGTTGGCGCGGCCGGGTGGGCGTCCGGGGCCGG
>NZ_JBFLUG010000407.1:0-1245 GCF_041008525.1 Parafrankia sp. FMc2
CTAGTAGACCGTCGCCTCTAATATTCGGGGTAGAGGTGGCGGAGTTTGGTGCGGGCGTCGCTGGCGGTGAAGTGCCAGGTGACCTGTCGCTGGTCGGTGTTGACCGTGTTCTGCCAGGCGGTGAGTTCGGTGTTCAGGATGTCGAGGTCGGCGATGCGGCGGTCGAGGCACTGGCGGGTCAGGGCGGAGAGCTCGATCTCGGCGATGTTGAGCCAGGAGCCGTGCCGGGGGGTGTGGTGGATCTCCAGGCGTTGGGCGAGCGTGAATGCCTTGGCCGGTTCGAAGGCCTCGTACAGCGAGCCGAGGGAGTGGGTGTTGAGGTTGTCCAGGACGAGGATGACCTTCTCGGCGTCGGGGTAGTCGCCGGTCAGGAGCTGGTCGACCTCGTGGGCCCAGTCGATACGGGTCCGCTGCGTGCGGGCGTTCACCCGGCGTCGGCCGGTGAGGGGCTCGACCCAGACGAAGATCGAACAGGTTCCCCCGCGGACGTACTCGGAGTCCACCTTCAGGTCGTGGCCGGGGGTGGCCGGGATCGGATCGCGGGCGTGGGCCAGGAGCTGGTAGGGCTTCTCGTCCATGCACACCACCGGTACGGCCGGGTCGTGGGGGCGGGCGTAGACCGCGAGGACGTCTTCCATCCGGGCGACGAACTCACCGTTCGCGCGGGGCGGGATCGTCCAGTACTTCCTCAGGTGAGGACGAAGCGCCGTTTTTTTAGCACTCGCCCGATCGTCGAGTGATCCATGTTCGGGATGTCCTCAACGAGCGCGACCTGTCGTTCCAACAGCCGTAGCGACCAGCGGGCATGGCCCTGCGGCGGGGTCGAGCACGCCAGCGCGATCAGCCGGGCCTCGACCTCGCCGGTGATCTTCGGTTCGATCGGTGGCGTCCGTCGTTTCTTGCGCTGGATCGTCGCCGCGATGTCACCGCCACGCTCGGCGTAGGCCCTGGCCACGTTGGTGATCGTGTCGGGATCGACCCCGACCCGCTCGGCGATCTCCCGACGGCCAGCCGGCTCTCCCTGCCTCTCGTCGAGTTCCAGCAGGATCCGTGACCGGCGGACCTCCTGCGCCGGATGCGCCCCGGTCCGCACCACCCTCGTCAGCCACTCACGCTCGCCGGCGCTCAGCACCACCGGCGGTAACCCCGACCTCGACACGACACATCCTCACGGCAGCGAGAAAGAAGACCATCCTCACCGATCCACCGCATATCTGTCGAATATTAGAGGCGACGGTCTACTAG
>NZ_JBFLUG010000408.1:0-1233 GCF_041008525.1 Parafrankia sp. FMc2
GGTGTAGACGTCCCTTGGTTCTATCTGTCAAGCGGCGGCGGCCTGGGTGGGGTCGGTGAGGGCTGGCCAGGCGGTGGTTTCGTCGTAGGTCGTGCGGTGGCGTAGGCAGCCGTGGAGGATGGCGACGTGCCGGTTCGCGAGGGCGCGTAGCGCCTGGTGGTGGGTCATGCCGCGGGCACGATGGTTGTCGTAGTAGGCCCGTGCACCGGGTGAGGCTTTCAGCGCGGCGAATGCCTGGGTTGCCAGTGTGTCGCGGAGCCGGCTGTTTACCGCGACCCGGGCCAGGACGACACGGCGCTTGCCGGAGGCCCGGGTGATCGGTGAGGTGCCGGCGTAGTTGCGGCGGGCACGGGCGGTGTCGTATCGGTTCGGGTCGTCGCCGAACTCGCCGAGGGCCCGCGCGGCCAGGACCGGCCCGAACCCGGGCATGGACAGGTAGATCCGGGCCTGGGGGTGCTGGTGGAGGCGTGTGGTCATCTCGGCCTCGACCCGGTCGATCTGCGCGACGAGGGTCGTCAGGACCGCGACGGCGGCGGTGACGGTGTGCCCGAACGCCTGCGCGATCTCTGCGGGTGCGGTGAGCTGCTCTCCGCGCAGCGCGGTATGGATTTCCTCCGCGCGACTGTCGGCGCGGCGTTGCCGTCCGGCCTTACGGAGTAGGGCGGCGATCCGTGTCGTGGCCAGCGCGCGGCCGGCTGTCGGGGTCGGGGCGGCGGCCAGGACGGCGAGAGCGTCGCGGCTGGCGAGGTCGTCGAACGCTGCCAGGGCGGCAGGGTAGAACTCCCGCAGGGTGGAGCGGAGGAGATTCGCGTGCCGTTGCCGTGCCCAGGCCAGGTTCTGATGGGTACGGGCCAGGACTTTCACGGCTTCGGCGAGGTCGCTGTCCGCGGCGACGGTGCGGTGGTGATGCCGGTCGGTACGGACCAGGTCCGCCAGTACCCTCGCGTCCCCGGGGTCGCTTTTCGCCCGGGAGGTGACGTGCCGTTCGCGGTATCGGGCGGCGGAGAGCGGGTTGATCGCGTAGACCTGGTAGCCGGTCGCGACCAGGGCACCGACCCATGGCCCCCGGTCGGTCTCGATCCCCACCGCGACCTGCGACGGACCCTTGTCGCCGCCGAGGTGCTCGGCGATCAGTGCGTGGAACCGGGCGAGACCGGCGACGCCCTCGGGAAGCCGAGCGCGAGCGAGACGCTGTCCCGCCTCGTTCTGGATCTCGATGTCGTGATGGTCCTC
>NZ_JBFLUG010000409.1:0-1233 GCF_041008525.1 Parafrankia sp. FMc2
GGTCGGACTGGCGCCGCAGCCACCAGGCACGCGCCCGCTACTACCACTTCCGAGCCCGGATCCGAGCCAACCAGGCAGACGTCACGCGGGCCGCGACCACGTAAGGATCACTGTTACTGGAGTACTAGGCACGGACACGGCCATCCCTGAGACAAACGGGAGTGCTATTTCACTTGACTTACTGGCGGATTCCCAGCGGACTCCGCCAGTAATAGTCGAATAGACAGGTCCAATGCCGTCAATTTTCACGATGAACGCAACAGCTATAGAAGGCCGACTGTCGCAGAACTGCTCGTAGAATCTCGACAACCACGAGAGCGGTACCGGTCAAACCTCAGCAAGACTGCCGATGGTGGCCACGACGTGGCCACCATCGGCCTCGCAGCGCCATTTCATCGACCCCGGGCCGAGCATGCGGTTGTGCAGTGGACAAGTCGGCCACTCGCGCAGTTCTACCGATACCATGAATTCCTGGACGCACTCAGCGACAGAGTAGACCGCTTCCTCCAATCTTTCCAGAACCTCGCCTTTCATGTCGATTCCTCCGGCATATACGTCACTTCCTCCGGTGTAGTAACTGCCACCCTGAAGCGCAACATAGACCATCACAAACAGGTCTTCAATTTTTTCCGGATCCGGATATTCGCCATCAGCGGTGACCCACTTGAGTCGCAGCTTCCCCAATTGCGGACAAGTGGCATCGACGTCTCTCTGGACGACGCCAAGCGCTCGTTCCATATAGGCGATGGCTTCATCGCCGATAACCTCCACTATCTGGTCGGGCAGGCTTTCACACCAGAGACTTTCCGTGATCTCTCCCATATTCCGGATCATATCCCCATCAGGTTGGGGACTAGAATCGCAGCCCCGGTCCGATCCGACTTCGAGCGTGTCTCACGGCAATCTGGCAGACAGGCGCTCGTAGCGGACGGCGAGCCTGACGGTAGCCATCGATACAGGCACGGGGCCGTGGCCCGGCAAGCCCAGGGCTTCGGCGGGCACTAATGGGACGTACCGGGTCGCGATACGGCAGGCTCGGTGCCGGTAGCCGCCGGTGGGTGAGCACTCTTGGGCACAGGGCCTGCGAGCCCTAGCAACAGACCGTACCCCTGCCGGTGGTCGGGAGAGCGAACTACCGATGGGATGTCGTGGCCGTCGATCGTGACGTGACCACTTGACCATGAGGGCGTGGCCGATCTCCCGTGGGCTGCTGGTTGTGCTGCCGGCGCGGAG
>NZ_JBFLUG010000040.1:0-62784 GCF_041008525.1 Parafrankia sp. FMc2
GGCCTGGGGGGAGTGACCTGGGTTAGCTCGCCGGGGCATCGGCGTAACTCGCCCCGGCGAGCTAACCCAGGTCACTCCCCCCAGGCCACACCACATCTTGATCAGTTAACCGGCGAAGTTACTTATCTAACTCGCTTCGGCCGAGCTAACTCACTCCACCCACCCCCAAGGCGGTCACTGTGCGTAGCAATCAGCGTCGTCCGCGTCCCGGCCGGTCCACCACCCGCCGACACCACCGCCCCGGCACCGGCCTGACCCGCACCCTGCGCCCCGCTGAGCGGGTCGTCTGGCTCGACACCGACGTCGCCCGTCAGCTCTCCGTGCCCCTCGCTGAGGCACGCGCGTTCATGCGGGACGGCGCGATCCCCGCCGAACGGATCAACGGGGTGTGGACCACCACCCGCGCCCGGGTCGTGGCGTTCATCGACTCCCTCCCGGAAGCAGGACCCGACGACTTCCCACCCCCCAACGACGACCGGGCAGACCGGTCATGACCCGCGACGTCAACGAGCCGTACTTCGCCAGCGGCACCGGTGACCTGACCACGCTCATCCCCTGCGTCGTCTGCGGCACCCGGACCTTCCGCCGCCGCTGGACTGTCGCCCTGCACGTCGGCTGCGAACCCCGCTACCAGCCACCCACCCACCCCGGAACACAGCCATGACCGTTGTCCGACCGTTGACAGGACAGCCGGAACGGCACGCAGCGTTGCAGCGTTGCCACGGACAGGACCACCACCCTTCTCGCCCCGACGGGGCGGCCGATGCGTGCGGCGCCGAGCGCCATTCCACGCGGCATCTCTTCTCTCTCTTCTTGGTCCTGGCTTCGCCCTGCCCGCCGGCCGGCTGAGAAGAGATCCCCGTGCTTCCTGAGGTGCTCGCCGCGTCCGCGGCCCGGATCGCGGACGGAACCTTCACCGCGCTCTGGTCGCAGATCCAGCGCACCAACGGCTGCGCCCACCCGGTCCGCCTGACCGGCACCATCCATCAGGCGGACCGGGCCACCGGCGAGATCCGCACCGTGTTCGACTCCGCCAGCCTCCCCGACGGCACGATCCTCGTACCCTGCGGGAACCGCCGCGCCACCGTCTGCCCGTCGTGCTCCTACCTCTACGCCGGAGACGCCTGGCAGATCGTCCACGCCGGGGTCTCCGGCGGCTTCGGCGTGCCCGACACGGTCGCCGAACACCCGGGCCTGTTCGTCACCGTCACCGCGCCGTCGTTCGGCCTGGTGCACTCCCGCCGGTCCAACCACGGCCCCGCCGTGCGGTGCAGCACCCACCCCGGCCGCTGCCGCCACGGCCGCCCCCGCGGCTGCCCGCAGGTCCACCCTGACGACGATCCCCGCCTCGGTGCGCCGATCTGCCAGGACTGCGCCGACAGCTCCGGACTCGTCGTGTGGAACCGGTACGCCGCCCGGCTATGGAAGCGCACCGTGGACCTGACCTACCGGCGCATGGCCCGGCTCACCGGCCTGCCGCTGGAAGGCTCCCCCGGCAACCCCGGCATCCGCCGGCGCATCCGGATCTCCTACATCAAGGTGGCCGAAGCCCAGCGGCGCGGGGCGATCCACTACCACGGCGTGCTCCGCCTCGACGACGCCACCATGCCCCCCGGCACCTGGGAACCCCCCGGCGAGCCCTGGGCCACCGCGCAGCTGCTGGCCACCTGCTGGCGCTGGGCCGTCCGCCACGCCGTCCAGCCCTGCCCCGACCCCCACCGGTACGACCTGCCGTCCACGCTCGTCCCCCACCCCGTGGCCCGGCCCCCGATGGCCGACGTCCGGTGGGGCGAGCAAGAACGCACCGTCGCCCTGACCGTCGACGGTGGGGAGCTCACCCCCCGCACCGTGGGCAACTACCTGGCGAAGTACGTGACGAAGTCCGTCACCGACTCCGGGGCGTTGGACCGGCGCATCCGCAACGCCGACGACCTGCACGAACGGCTCGCGTTCCTACCCGACCACCAGGCCGAACTCGTCCGCGCCGCCTGGCGCCTGGCCGCCCGCCCCGCCTTCCGCGAACTCGGTATGGCCAAGTGGGCGCACCAGTTCGGCTTCAACGGCCACTGGATCACGAAGTCCAGGAGCTACAGCACGACCTTTGCGCAGTGCCGGGAACGACGCCGGACCTGGGCCCGCGCCCACACCCCCGCCGGGGGCGACCGCGCCCCGCTCGATGCCTGGGGCCGGCCCGAAGACGACGACGTCGTCATCACCTTCGCCGAATGGGAATTCCACGCCTCCGGCTACGCCCGCACCGGTGATCGGCTTCTCGCAGAGATGGCAGCAGACCAGGCCCGGTCACGACGGGAGGCCGCGCGGGACGACCGCGCGCAGGCCCGGATCGACGACGGCCCCGGCGCTCACCGCCAAGTAACCGCCAGGGCCGCCTACCCCACCCCGTCCGTGAACGGAGAGGCGCTCCCATCGTGACGCACACCCCGCAGGACCGACAGACCACAGATGTGGTCCCCGCCCGTGTCCCGGCGTCGGACACCGTCCGCCGGCTCCGGGCCCGGATCGCGGCGAACGCCCGTCTCGCCAAGGAAGACCCAGTGGAGATGACCGCCCCGGCCCGCCGGGCGTTCCTCGGCAAGTTCGAGCGGATGGCCGACCCGGACGGCACGCTTCCGCCGGAGGAGCGGGCCCGTCGCGCCGCGCACCTGCGTCAGGAGCACATGCAGCGCCTCGCCCTGCGCAGCGTCCAGGCCCGCGCGGCCCGCCAGCGGCCCACCACTCTGGGGCGGTCGGCGTGAACGCTCCTGGGGCCATGTGGGACCTGCTGCTGACGTCCTGGGACCGGTCGATGGAAGCGGCGAACAAGTCCGACAACACCCGCCGGCTGTACCTGAACGCCGCGCGCCTGTTCGTCGTCTGGCTCATCGCCCTGGACGACGCGCCCGACGATGCCGCCGGCATCACCCGCGGACACATCGAACAGTTCCTGATCGACTTCCGCACCCTGCCGAGTGCCCGACGGCCGGAGGGCCGCAGTGCCGCGTACGCGAACCAGGCGTACCGCGCGCTGCAACAGCTCTTCGCCTGGCTGCTCGACGAAGGCGAGATCGACCGGTCCCCGCTCGACCGGATGCGGCCCCCGGTCGTGCCTGATCAGCCCGTGCCGGTGCTCGAAGACGAGCAGATCCGCGCGCTCCTGGCGACCTGCGCGGGCAAGGAGTTCCCGGACCGCAGGGACAACGCGATCATCCGGACCCTGATGGACACCGGCGGCCGGCGCAGTGAGGTCAGCAAGCTCACCGTGGACGATGTGGACCTGACCTCGAAGGTGCTGCATGTGATCGGCAAGGGTCGGCGTCCCCGCGCGCTGCCGGTGGGGAACAACACCGCGTTGGCCATCGGCCGGTACCTGCGACTGCGGGCCCGGACACGCGGCGTGGACCTGCCTGCCCTGTGGCTGTCGACCAACGGACGGGGCGCCCTGACCGGTGACGGCATCGCGCGGATGCTCTACCGGCGCGGCGCGATGATCGGCCTGCCTCGACTGCACCCGCACCAGTTCCGGCACACGTTGGCCGATGACTGGTTGGAGGCGGGCGGCACCGAAGGTGACCTGATGCGCATCATGGGGTGGCGCTCCCGGCAGATGGTCGACCGGTACGCGGCCAGTGCGCAGGACCGGCGGGCCCGCAACGCGCACGACCGGCTACGGCTCGGCGACCGGTTCTGAGCCCATGATCAGGCCGGAGATCGGGACCTATCAACTATGAGTGAAACGCGGTGCGTCGGCCTGCAACGACGCTGGTTGGCGCACCGCTGGGTCACGGTTAGCTCGTAAGCGATAGGTCGCGGGTTCAATCCCCGCCTCCGGCTCACATCCAGTTCTGATCGGGGAGAGACCCGAGCGCGCGCCTCCCGCCGGAGGATCGGTGGACACAGCTCGGTGGACACAGCCGAACCGTCCCGCGAACCCGCGCAGCGACCGCTCCACAACGTTCCGGCTCGCACCCCGCGCCGGCCCGCACCACGTGCCGACCCCACACAGCGGGCCGCCCCGGAGCCTCGTCCCCACGGAAAAGGGCGGCCGGCGGGTTGTTCCCCACCAGCCGCCCGCGACGGCACGCCCAGATCTCAGCGTGCGGGCGTCACACTCCGGTCACGCCGTGCGGGCGTGCTCGGCATCGTCAGCACCATGCTCGGCCTCGGAGTCCTTGAGCCGGGTGATCGAGTCGAGGATCTCCTTCTCGGCGTCGCGGCGGTCGACCCAGGAGGCGCCTTCCACCGACTTGCCGGGCTCCAGGTCCTTGTAGACCTCGAAGAAGTGCTGGATCTCCAGCCGGTCGAACTCCGGAAGGTGACGGATGTCACGCAGGTGCTCCTGGCGGACGTCCGCGACCGGGACGCACAGGACCTTGTCGTCCGGGCCCTTCTCGTCCGTCATGCGGAACATTCCGATGGTCCGGCACCGCACCAGGCAGCCCGGGAACGTCGGCTCCTCCAGCAGGACGAGCGCGTCGAGCGGGTCACCATCCCGACCGAGGGTGCCCTCGATGAACCCGTAGTCGGACGGGTAATGGGTGGACGTGAACAGCATCCGGTCGAGCCGGATACGCCCGGTGTGGTGATCCATCTCGTACTTGTTGCGCTGCCCCTTGGGGATCTCGATGGTCACATCGAACTCAAGGTCCACGCCGTTCCCTGTCTCCTTCGGTCCGTCCGGCGCCGACGGCCGGATCTGTTCTGCCGCACGCACGCTGGTCTCACCTCGCGCCGGGCACACGCCGCGCCTACCGCGCGGGCCGGCTGCCTGGCACCCGGCCGTGACCGGAGTGCGTGCGGGTCCACTGTGCCCTGCGCGCGATGGCGGCACGTGGCGGGGGCCCGGTCGGGCACCCGACTCGCCGGTCACCGCGGCCGGATGCCGCGCGCGTCGGGTACATCGTGCCCGTTGCACCTCTGTGCGGGCCCGGAAGTGTGGTCTTCTTCGTACCCAACACCAGTTGTTCGGCGGAGATCCGCCAGCCGTTTCTCCCCCGGACGCGCCCGCCCCGCCGATGTGAGGGAGATGTTCCCCCACGTCCGGAGCCCACGCGACCCGGGCCGCCGGCCGACGGGCCGCGGCCGGAAACGATGACACCGTTCCCCGGGAGATCGAGCCCGTCCCGGGATGCCAAGCAAGATCCCCACCGTATCAATACGGGGCGTGCGCGACACAGGGCTGTCCGGGAGCTGCGGGGCTGCGTAATCTTCCGCGGGTGACATCAGTGCCGCTGGCCGCGCGGACCGGTGGCCTCACGGCCCTCGCTGGCGCGCTGCTGGCCGGATCGCTGTCGACCGCGCCCGCGCCGACCCCCGCCGCTTCGGCCCCTCCCCTCGCGGGGCCCCGCGCCGAGGCATCGGCCCTGCCCGGCCTGGACCCGGATGCCCCGAAGGCCGACCCCGCCGCGGTGGCCGCGCGGCTGGCCGGCGCGCTCGCCGACCCGATCCTCGGCGATCCCGCGGCACTGGTGGTCGACGCGCTGACCGGTCAGGTGCTGGTCACCCACCGGGCCACCACGCCGACCGCCCCCGCCTCCACGATCAAGATCGCGACGGCCACCGCCGCGCTCACCGCGCTCGAGCCGGACACCACCCTCACCACCCGTGCGGTCTACCTCCCCCCGGCCGGCGGGGCCGCCACCACACCAGGCGGCACGCTGTGGCTGGTCGGCGGTGGCGATCCCACCCTGACCGCCAGCACGGGCCCGGCCGGCTACCCACCCGCGGCCCGCCTGAGCGACCTCGCCCGCCAGGTACGCGACGCAGGCATCACGGCGGTCGGCACGGTGATCGGCGACGGCACCGCGTACTCCGGCCCGACAACCGCCACCGGCTGGCGGGACGGCTATGTCTCGGACGGGAACGTCACCCCGGTCTCCGCCCTCGAGGTGGACGCCGGCCGGTCCGCGCCGGGCGCGGGCGGGCCGCGCACACCCACACCCGATGCCGCCGCCGCCGGGGCGTTCGCCGCGGCGCTCGGTGCCGTCGGGGTTCCGGTCGGCACGGTGGCCATCGGCCAGGCGGATCCCGCCGCCCACGAGGTCGGCTCGGTGCACAGCCCGACGATCGCCGTCCTGGTCGAGCGCATGCTCACCGACTCGGACAACGACCTGGCGGAAAGCCTGGGCCGACAGGTCGCCGTCGCGCGAGGGCTGCCGGCGACCTTCGACGGGGCGGCGCAGGGCGTGCTGGGCGCGTTGCGCGACGCGGGCATCCCGACCGAGGGCGCGGTCCTGCGGGACACCAGCGGCCTGTCGATCGACAACCGGATCGCCCCGGCGACCCTCGTCGCCGCCCTGCGAACCGCGGTCATGCCTGGTCATCCCGCGCTGCGGACCGTCCTGTCCGGGCTGCCGGTCGCGGGGTTCACCGGAACCCTCGGTGATCGTTACGGGGCGGCCGACACCTCGTCGGCCGCCGGTGTCGTGCGGGCGAAGACCGGCAGCCTGCGCATTGTGACGAGCCTGGCCGGTGTGGTCACCGACGCCGACGGGCGGCTGCTGTTGTTCGGCCTGTTCGCCCCGGTGGAGGAGCAGGGCCTCACCAAGATGGCGCTGGACCGGGTGGCCACGGCGCTCGCCTCCTGCGGGTGCCCGGCAGCGTCCCCGCCGACCCGCCCGGCCCTGCCAGGGTCCTCCGCACCGCCGCTGCCGCAGGGCTGAACCGGTTCCCCACCGAAACTCGGGGAGATCAGGGCATTACCTTCCGACACCTAAGAACTTTTCCGGAAATCATTTGAAAGAGATGCTGGTCAACCTTGACCGCACGAACAGGATCGTCCGATCGGGCGGGCCAGGTGGGCACGGGCCCGGTACGCTCATATTCGTGGACGCTGAGCTGGTCGACTGGGGACTCGCTGTAGCAACGGCGAAAAAGCTCGTCCGACCCGGCCCGCAGCGCAGTCGCGCGGAGGCGGACGAGATCGTGTCGGAGCTGCGGCGACTCGCGGTGGTGGCCGAGGGCCACGTTCAGGAGTACACCCGGCTCGTACCCGCCGGTCCGGCCACGCCGATCGCGGTGGTCGACCGGCCCGAGTGGGTGCGCTCGAACGTCGCCGGGCTGCGGGTGGCCACCGCTCCGCTGATGGGCAAGCTGTCCGAGCAGAACCGGGGCCGCCTCTCCGCCAGCCTGGGTCGGCGGGTCACCGGCATCCAGATCGGGTCGGCGCTCGCCTATCTGGCCGGGAAGGTGCTCGGTCAGTTCGAGATCTTCCTCCCCCCCGAGGAGTATGAGGAGGGTGGCAGCGGGGCCGGGTCGCCGCTGCTCGCCAAGCCCGCCGTGAGCGCGGCGCCGGGCTCGGCCCTCGACGCGGCGGCCCTGGCGGCCGCGGTCGTGCTTCCGGTCGGCCGGCTGAGCCTGGTGGCCCCCAACATCGCCCACGCGGAGGAGACGCTCAACGTCGTCCCCCGCGACTTCCGGCTCTGGGTGTGCCTGCACGAGCAGACCCACCGCAGCCAGTTCACCGCCGTTCCCTGGCTGCGGGAACACCTGGAATCCGAGATCACGGCGTTCATCGCTGCCACCGACCTCGATCCGGACGTGCTGGCTGACCGGGTGCGGGCCGCTGTCACCGCCCTGCGCAGCGCGGTCCGCGACCACGGCCCGGAGACGACGAGTGTGGTCGAGGCTTTGCAGACACCCGCGCAGCGCGAGGTCCTGGACCGCCTGCAGGCGCTGATGACCCTGTTGGAGGGCCACGCCGACCAGGTCATGGACGCGGTCGGCCCGCAGGTCGTACCGACGGTGGCCGACATCCGCGCCAAGTTCGACAACCGGCGCTCCGGCGGCTCACCCGTCGACCGGTTCCTGCGCCGCCTGCTCGGGCTGGACCTGAAGATGCAGCAGTACCGGCAGGGCGGCGCCTTCGTCCGGGCCGTCGTGGCCGAGGTCGGGGTCGGGGGGTTCAACCACGTGTGGCAGTCGCCGCAGACGCTGCCGACCCGTCCGGAGCTGGCCGACCCGGGGGCCTGGATGCTTCGGGTGCTCGGCACCCGGCCGTCGATGTCGGCGTGAGGGCCCGGTCCGCGTGACCCGCGGGCAGCGCGGGCAGCCGCTGTGACAGCGGCCCGGCCCGCCCCCGGTTCGGCCTCGGCGCCCGCCGTGGGCATGCCGGCACCGGCGCTGTCGGCGGTGCGACTGGCCACCCGCGACGCGGTGGCCGACATTCCGCCCGGCGGGCTCGTTCTCGTCGCCTGCTCGGGCGGCCCCGACTCGTTGGCGCTCGCCGCCGCCCTGGCGTTCGTCGCGCCCCGCCGCGCGCTGCGCGCCGGCCTGCTGACGGTGGACCACGCCTGGGACGACACGTCGTCGACCCGCGCGGCCGAGGTGGCAGCGCAGGGCGAGAGCCTGGGGTTGTCCCCGGTCGAGACCCTGGCGGCGCCCGCACCCCGTTCCGAGGGCGCCGCGCGGGACGCCCGCCGGGCCGCCCTGCTCGCGGCCGCCGGGCGTCTGCAGGCGCACGCCGTGCTGCTCGGCCACACCCTCGACGACCAGGCCGAGACCGTGCTGCTGCGGCTCGCGCGCGGCTCCGGGGCACGCTCGCTGAGCGGCATGCCCGCCGTCGACGGCCTGATCCGCCGCCCGCTGCTCGGCCTACGGCGGGCACATACCCGCGAGGCCTGTCAGTTCCTTGACCTCCCCTTCTGGGAGGACCCGACCAACGCCGACCCGGCGTTCGCCCGGGCTCGCACCCGCGCGACGGTGCTGCCCGTCCTGGAGGCGGAGCTGGGGCCCGGTATCGCCGAGGCGCTGGCCCGCACCGCGGACCTGCTGCGCGCGGACGCCGACGCGCTGGAGGCACTGGCCGACGACGCGTTTCTCGACCTCACCGCCACCGCCGTGGCGCAGGCCCCGGCGGAGCTCGACCCGGTACGGGCGGTCCTCCGTCCGGCGCGGGTGGAGCTCGACGTCCAGGCGCTCGCCCCCCTCTCCCGGGCGGTGCGGGGCCGGGTGCTGCGCCGGGCCGCGCTGACAGCGGGCTCATCAGCCTCCGCGCTGCGTGCCTCGCACATCTGGGCGGTCGAGGAACTTGTGACCCGCTGGCGCGGGCAGAAGCCGGTCCCGCTCCCGTCAGGGGTGCTGGCACGCCGGACTGGTGGCAGGATCGCCATCGCCGGTCCAGACGCACCGATTCCCGCCGAACCCGCGGAACCGGGCGTCGCCGGGCCGGTCCACCCAGCACCCGACCAGGAGGACAGGCTGGTGAGCCAGGCGGCGACGGCGAAGGCCGACAACGACGGCACCTCGATCCCCGCTGCGGAGGTGTCCCCGGCTCGGGTCCATCCCGACATCGGCGACGTCCTCGTCAGCGAGCAGGAGATCGCGACGAAGATCGCGGAACTCGCGGCGCGGGTGGACGCGGACTACGCCGGTCGCGAAATCCTGCTGGTCGGTGTCCTCAAGGGCGCGGTGATGGTGATGGCGGACCTGTCCCGCGCGCTGACCGTGCCGATCACGATGGAGTTCATGGCCGTCTCGTCCTACGGGTCGACGACGTCCTCCTCCGGTGTGGTCCGCATCCTCAAGGACCTCGACCGTTCCATCGAGGGACGGGACGTGCTGGTCGTCGAGGACATCATCGACTCCGGGCTGACCCTGTCTTGGCTGCTGCGGAACCTGCGGTCGCGGGGGCCGGCGTCACTCGAGGTGCTGGCGCTGTTCCGCAAGCCCGAGGCGATCACCGTCGACGTCGACCTGCGGTACGTGGGCTTCGACATCCCGAGCGCCTTCGTCGTCGGGTACGGCCTCGACTACGCGGAGCACTACCGGACCCTGCCCTTCGTAGGCACGCTGACACCCGAGGCGATCGCCCGGCGCGCCTGACCCGGCATCGAGGGTCGGCTCGGCGGCGCCTGGCCACCGGCGCGGGGCAGGCGCCGGTGCGCGGCCGTGGAGCGGCCATGGAACAGTGCGGCCCCGCGGTCCGTTGCTCGGATGTACGGGCGGTGAGATGCGCGTACCGGCGGTACCCTCGGCACAAGGGAATCCCGATCGAGGGCAGCACACACGGCAGGAGGGTGGAGCGCTTGTGTCCGGCGCTCCAAACAGATGACTCCAAGACGAATCTTCCGCGGCTGGGTGCCCCTGCTACTCCTGGCCCTCTTCGTGATCATCCTCACGACCGGGGTGCTCTCCGGGCCCAGTGAGTACGAGAAGACGGACCTCAGCTTCGTCCAGCAGAAGATTGACCAGAGCTCCAGCGCCGCGGCCGACTCCCGGGTCACCGAGGCGACGATCCAGGACTCGAAGCAGATCATCCGGATCGAGCTGGGGAACGGCAAGAAGTACGAGTCGTCCTTCGCGACCGAGCAGGCGCTCACCCTCGCCAACGAGCTCAAGCAGCAGAACATCAAGTACGAGGTCACCGTCGACCGCGGGAACGTCCTCGTCTCACTGCTGCTGAACCTGCTGCCCGTGGTCCTCATCGTGATCCTGCTGCTGTTCTTCATGAACCAGATGCAGGGCGGCGGCAACCGCGTCATGAACTTCGGCAAGTCCAAGGCGAAACTGGTCAGTAAGGACACACCCAAGACCACGTTCGCGGATGTCGCGGGCGCCGACGAGGCGATCGAGGAGCTCCAGGAGATCAAGGAGTTCCTGGAGAACCCGGGCAAGTTCCAGGCCATCGGCGCCAAGATCCCCAAGGGCGTGCTGCTCTACGGGCCGCCCGGCACCGGCAAGACGCTGCTCGCCCGGGCGGTCGCCGGTGAGGCCGGCGTGCCCTTCTACTCGATCTCCGGCTCCGACTTCGTCGAGATGTTCGTGGGTGTCGGCGCGAGCCGGGTCCGCGACCTGTTCGAGCAGGCCAAGGCGAACGCTCCCGCCATCATCTTCGTCGACGAGATCGACGCTGTCGGCCGGCACCGCGGCGCGGGTCTGGGCGGCGGACACGACGAGCGCGAGCAGACCCTCAACCAGCTCCTCGTCGAGATGGACGGCTTCGACGTGAAGGGCGGCGTGATCCTGATCGCCGCCACCAACCGGCCCGACATCCTCGACCCGGCGCTGCTGCGCCCTGGCCGGTTCGACCGCCAGATCGTCGTCGACCGCCCCGACCTTCTCGGGCGCGAGGCGATCCTGAAGGTCCACGCCAAGGGCAAGCCCATCGGGCCGGACGTCGACATGCTCATCATCGCGCGGCGCACCCCCGGCTTCACCGGTGCCGACCTCGCGAACGTGCTGAACGAGGCGGCCCTGCTGGCCGCCCGGTCGGACGTCCGGTTCATCTCCTCCGCATTGCTGGAGGAGTCGATCGACCGCGTGATGGCCGGGCCGGAGCGCAAGACCCGGGCGATGAGCGACAAGGAGAAGAAGCGGATCGCCTACCACGAGGGCGGTCACGCGCTCGTGGCGCACGCCCTCCCCAACGCCGACCCGGTACACAAGATCACAATCCTGCCGCGGGGCCGCGCCCTCGGATACACGATGCAGCTCCCGCTGGAGGACAAGTACCTGTCGACCAGGTCGGAGATGCTCGACCGGCTCGCCGTCCTGCTTGGTGGCCGCACCGCGGAGGAGCTCGTCTTCCACGAGCCCACCACCGGCGCCAGCGACGACATCGAGAAGGCGACCCAGATCGCCCGCGCGATGATCACTCAGTACGGCATGAGCGACAAGCTGGGCGCGATCAAGTTCGGCAGCGAGTCCGGTGAGGTCTTCCTCGGCCGCGACATGGGCCACCAGCGGGACTACTCCGAAGAGGTCGCCAGCGAGATCGACGACGAGGTGCGCCGCCTCATCGAGTCCGCGCACGACGAGGCGTGGGAGATCCTGGTCACCTACCGGGACGTCCTCGACAACCTGGTCCTGCGGTTGATGGACATCGAGACGCTGAGCAAGGACGACATCCTCGAGGTCTTCGCGACCGTCCAGAAGCGACCCAGTCGCGGCTCCTACACCGGTGTCGGGCGGCGCATCCCCTCCGACCGGCCTCCGGTCCAGACCCCGGCCGAGCTGGGCCTCGTCCCGTCGAGCGTCACAGAGATGGTCAAGGGCGCACCGTCCGGCCACACCACGACGAACGGCGGCGCGCCGCACGGGAACGGCAACGGGAACGGGAACGGCGGGCATGCCGTCCGCCCCGCGGGGGCACCCGACCCGGCCGTTCCGCAGCACCCGGCGCCGCCCAGCGGCGATCCGGTGCCCGGTGGGCCGGGGCAGGATCCGGCCGGCCCCGCGGGGCAGAGCGGCGCCCCAGGGCCCGAATCGCCCCGGATCGCCAATCCGTGGGCGCCTCCCACCTGGGACAACGATGACGACAGGAGACGCCGTTGAGCTCCGATTCCGACGAGGCGCGGACCGTTACGCGCCACGACGGCGGCCCGGCGGCGGGATCCGTCGGAACCGAGCCCGGTGGGGCCTTCGCAGGGCCAGGCGCGGAGAACGGCTCTCCGGCGGGAACGACCGGAGTTACGGGCGGGGCGGGCACCCTGGCGGAGGCCGCGGGCCGGCGGCGGCCGAACCGGCCCGACCTGGTCCGCCCGTTCGACCACGACCGGGTCGCCCGCGCCGTGCGCGAGCTGCTGATCGGCATCGGCGAGGACCCGGACCGCGAAGGCCTGCGCAAGACGCCGGACCGGGTCGCCCGCGCCTATCAGGAGGCCGTCGAGGGGCTCGGCCGCGACCCGGCCGAGGTCCTCACCACGGTGTTCGACGAGGGCCACGACGAGATGGTCCTCGTCCGCGACATCGACTTCTCGTCGCTGTGCGAGCACCACCTCGTGGTTTTCGCCGGCAAGGCGCACGTGGCCTACATCCCGAACGAGAAGGGGCAGATCACCGGTCTGTCCAAGCTCGCCCGGCTGGTCGACCTGTACGCCCGCCGCCCGCAGGTGCAGGAGCGCCTCACCTCGCAGGTCGCGGACGCGCTCGTCGACGTCCTGGACCCGCGCGGGGTGATGGTCGTCGTCGAGGCCGAGCACCTGTGCATGTCCATGCGGGGCGTGCGCAAGCCGGGTGCGACCACCGTGACGTCGGCGGTGCGCGGCCAGTTCCTCAGCCCCGCGACCCGCAGCGAGGGCATGTCGCTGATCATGCGCGGCCGCTGACCGCAGGCCCCCGCCGGGCCGCGCGGATCGCGGTTCACTCCTCCAGCGACTGGATCTCCAGCGTCGCTCGGCGGAGCTGGGAGGACAGGCTACGAGCGATCGCCCGGACGAGTGCGTTGTACACGTCCGGGACGGTCCGCCGCAGCTCTTCGAAAGCGGTCGCGGTCAGGACCTCGCAGGTCGCGGCCTGTGCCACCACAGTCCGCGCGGAGCGCCGGCCGCCGTCGATGAGTGCCAGCTCGCCGAAGGCACTCCCGGCCGGGATGGAGCCGAGCCGGAACCACCGGGAGCCGTCGGAGTTCGGGACCAGCGCGTCGACCAGCCCCCGGGTGACGAAGAACAGGGTGTCAGCCGGCTCGCCCTCGTCGAACACGGTCACACCACCGTCGTAGGCGCGCCGCTCGCACGCCGCCGCGACCGCGGAGATCTCCTCCGGCCCCAGGTCGGCGAGCAGTTCCTGCGCGCCGAGGTCGACATGCGCCGTCGGTGGTGGTGTGACGAGTGCCGCGCCGGCCAGCAGCGCCTCCTCCGCCTGCTCCAGGGCGGTCTCCAGGTCGGGCAGTCGCGAGGTGTTCGCCATGCCGCGCATCAGCCGCTCGACGCCCGGGAGCCCGCGCGGGTCCGCGAAGAGGACGCTGATGCCCCGGGTCGCCAGGTCGTCCACCATGACACGGATCAGCTCGACGGCCGACTCGCGGACCGCCGCGACGCGGCGCAGATCCAGCAGCACCCAGCGCGACCCGGCCTGGTTCTCCCGCACCGTGCGAACGACCCGCTCGGCGCTGGCGAAGCCGAGATCACCCTGCAGCTCGTGGATGACGATCGCCGCGCCGCGCCGGGCCAGGACGGCACGCTCGCGGGCACCACGCAGGCGCTTGGAGCTGAGCGCGTCACCGCGGTGCGTACCCCGCACCGGATGCGGCGGCTCCCCCTGCGGGGCGAGCAGGTGCAGGGCGAAGCGCGAAGCCAGCATCTCGCAGGCCCGGACGCCCCGGTAGCTGTTGCCCGCCTCGTCCAGCGGTGGGCTGAAGACCCCGATCCCGAGCTGCCCCGGCAGCACCGCACAGACCCCGCCCGCCACCCCGCTCTTGGCCGGCAGGCCGACCCGGAACAGCCAGGTGCCCGCGCGGTCGTACATGCCGCAGGTGGCCATCACGGTCAGCACGTGGTTGACGTGGTCCTCGTCGAGGACACGCTCGCCGGTCCGCGGGTTGATCCCGCCGCGGGCCAGCGTGCCGGCCATCACCGCGAGGTCGGCCGCGGTCACCTCCACCGCGCACTGCCGGAAGTAGACGTCACAGATCTCGTCGACCGGGCCGTGCAGCGCACCCGCCCCGCGCATCAGAAAGCCGATGGCGCGGTTGCGGTCGCCGGTGTCCCGTTCCGAGGCGAAGACGCGTTCGTTGACGGTGAGCTGCCGGCCCGCGAACGCCGACAGGCCGGCCAGGATGCGGTCGAAGCGCTCCCCCGGGTCGGCCCCCCGCACCAGGCTGGACGTCAGAATCGCGCCCGCGTTCACCATCGGGTTCAGCGGCCGGCCGCTCGCCGGCTCCAGGGTGATCGCGTTGAACGCGTCGCCGGTGGGCTCCACACCCACCCTGGCCAGCACGTTCTCCGTCCCGCGGTCGCGCAGCGCGAGAGCGTAGACGAACGGCTTGGAGACGGACTGGATCGTGAACGGGACATGACTGTCCCCCGCCTGGTAGTGCAGCCCGTCCATCGTCGTGACGGCGAGGCCGAACAGGGAAGGGTCGGCGGTCGCGAGCTCGGGGATGTAGTGGGCGACGGCACCGGAGCTGTCCGCGGAGAAGGCCCTGTGGATGTCTGCGAGGACCTTCTCCATCGGGCCGCCACCGGACGGCACTACAGGCGGCAGGCCTGGATGCCGGAGACCAGGATGCCCCGGGCGCCCAGATCCCACAGGTCGTCCATGGTGCGGTTGACGTCGGCCTTCAGCACCATCGCGCGGACGGCGACCCAGCCCTCGCGCTGCAGCGGCGAGATCGTCGGCGACTCGTAGCCGGGCGTGACGTCACAGGCCTTCTCCAGGACGGAGGAGGGCACGTCATAGTCCATCATCACGTAGCGCCGGGCGACGAGAACACCCTGGACGCGGCGCAGCAGCCGCTCGTGCCCGGCCGACAGCTCGGCGCCCCGCTTCGCGATCATGATTGCCTCGGAGCGCAGGACCGACTCGCCGACGAGCTCGAGCCCGGCCGCGCGCAGCGTCCGCCCCGTCTCGACGACGTCGGCCACCGCGTCCGCGACGCCGAGCCGCACGGCGGTCTCCACCGCGCCGTCCAGCGTGACGATCTGCGCCGAGAGGCCCCGGCCGGCCAGGTCGGTGCGGACCAGACCGGGGAAGGACGTGGCGATGCGCAGGCCGTCGAGCTCCTTGACGTCGTTGCACGACCCCACCGGCGCGGCGTAGTGGAACGTGGACTGGCCGAACCCCAGCTGGACCAGCTCCTGCGCCGAGGTGTTGCTGTCGACCAGAAGGTCGCGGCCGGTGATCCCCAGGTCCAGACGACCGGTGCCGACGTACACGGCGATGTCACGCGGGCGGAGGAAGAAGAACTCGATGTCGTTCTCAAGATCCGCCACCACCAGCTCGGCGGACTCCCGCCGCGCCAGGTAACCGGCGTCGCACAGCAGCTGGCTGGACGGAGCCGCGAGCCCGCCCTTGTTCGGAACCGCGATACGAAGCATCATCACCACTCGCCAACGGTGCACATGGCACACGCGGCACCCGTGGCCGCGGAAAAACCGGACGTTCTCACAGGTGGGAGTATACGTCGTCCAGGGAAAGGCCCAGCGAAATCATCATCAGCTGGCTCCAGTACAGAAGCTGCGAGAGTTCCTCGGCGGCCCGGTCACGGCCCTCGTGCTCGGCCGCCATCCAGGCCTCGGCCGCCTCCTCGACGAGCTTCTTGCCCAGATGATGCACGCCCTGGTCCAACGCGGCGACCGTACCCGAGCCGGGCGACCTGTCCTGCCATTTACGAGACAGCTCTACAAAGAGTTCGTCAAATGTTTTTCTTTCCCGGCCCTCACCTCCCTCGGCGAGCGACGAGGCGGTAACGGACGCGACCCGATCGAACCGCTCCGGCCGCCCTTCGCCGCCGGTCACCGGCGGACGAGACGCATCGGACGCGTCGGAGAAGGCCATGCCCGCATGCTACCCGCAGCGACCCGCCCCGCAGGCCCTGCTGATCACCGTCGCGCACGGGCGACCGGAGGACGACACCTGCCGGGCCTCCTGGGCGATGGTGTCCCATCCCCGCCAATGGTTCACTCATTACTTGTGTCCCGGCCCGCGATCGTCGCCACCGACCTGGACGGAACCCTGATCCGTAGTGACGGCACCGTCTCGGACCGAACGAGGGACGCGTTGCGCCGTGTTGAAGGCGCCGGCGCCACCGTCGTGTTCGTGACCGGCCGTCCCACCCGCGTCATGGCCGACATCGTGCGTCAGACGGCGGCGACCGGCCTGGCCATCTGTGCCAACGGGGCACTCGTCTACGACCTCGACACCTGTGTGTCGGTGCGGGAGACGATCCTGGAGTCCGCCGCCGCGGTGAAGCTCGCGGGCGCGATCCGGGAAATGGTCCCAGGGGTCGCCTTTGCGGTGGAAAGCGGCATGCGGTTCGGGCGCGAACCCGGTTTCAGCACCATGTGGCCCGATCCGGAGGAGATGGTCGCCAGCTTTCGCGAGCTCCTCGAATGCCTGCCCACGGCGAAGCTCCTGGTCCGCCGCGGCGGCGCGTCGATGGTCGACGTCTACGACACGATCGTCGAACTTGCCGGGACGGACGCGGCGGTGACGATGTCGAGCACCGACCTGATCGAGATCGCCGGGCCGGGAGTGTCGAAGGCAGTGGCTCTGGCCAGGCTCGCGGAGGATCTCGGAATCCGGCCGGCGCAGGTCGTCGCGTTCGGGGACATGCCGAACGACCTGCCCATGTTCGCCTGGGCCGGACATGCGGTGGCGGTCTCGAACGCCCACCCGGACGTCCTCGCCGCCGCCCACGAGATCACCGCGTCGAACGACGAGGACGGCGTCGCACTCGTCCTGGAGCGCCTCTTCCCCTGACGCTCCTCCCTGCCGCGCTCCTCCCTGCCGCGCTCACCGGGGCCGGGCGAGGTCCGCATAGAGGATCTTGTACTCGGCGAGGATCGCTTCCAGGTCGGCCTCGGAGTTCGCCACGAAGTAGTCGTGTACGCGGCGATAGAAGTCCACCGTGCGTCGCTCACGCACCATCGTCGCCTCGACCGATTCGAGCAGGACCATCCGGTCGTCCAGCAGGGTGAAACCGTGGGCCGGCGGGAACCGCAGCTCGACTGTCCGCGGAACCACCCGCACCATGACATTGTCGAGCTCTGCGACCTTCTCGATACGGTCGATCTGCGCCAGCATGTAGGCAGGCGGCGCAAATCGATTACTCAGTACGGACTCCATGATGACGAAGTCAAATGTCCGTTGGGGTTCGTACAGTCGTTCCTGTCGCTGCGCCCGCAGTGACACCGTGGCCGCGGTACGGGTGTCCCACTCCTCCTCGCTGGCGTCCTCCGCGTAGTCGATCGCGAGATAGGCGCTCAGAAGGCGACGGGTGTACTCACTGATCTGTAACAGACCGGGTACGGCAACGGGCTCGTAGCTGCGTAACTCCCGCACCCGCCCCTCTTCGGTGAAGTAGTCGAGCTGCTCGACACCGCCGCCCCGGCGGCGACCTGTCCGCCGACCGGCAGAGGCCCGCAACTGCTCCGCGTCGGTAACCAGGCCGCGGTACGCGCTTTCGGACATGCCCAACGCCCTGGCGATGCGTTCGACGTCCGTCGGGGTCGGCGTGAGCTGGCCGCGCTCCAGTTTGGAGATCTTCGCCTGGCTCATGTGCACCTTGGCGCCGAGGGCCTCACCTGTCAGCCCGCGTTCCCGCCGCAGAGAGCCCAGGGTCCGGCCGATACTGACCGCCGACGGGCCGCCCCCACGGGCATCCTCGTCGTTACGGTGTGACGCGCCGGGGGCGTTGTCCATCGCTGACACCTCGGTACGGTCCGTGCGTCGGGTCAGCTAGCAGCCGGGTGGGACCCTCGACGGCCGCGCTATCCGTTGACTGAAGGCTGATCCTCGGCGGAAAGCTCCCGCATAGCGGCAACGAGCAGCTGACGGGGAATGCGCACCAGAGTCTCACCTTCCGGCACCTCGCCGGCTCCGCGTTGATCCGGGACGATATAACCCTGCACAACCAGGTCGGTACTCTCCGTGGTGTATACGGTCGGGCATCCCGACCCGCGGCAGGCCGTGCCGACCAACGGGGTGAGCTCCATTGCTCCGTGACTCCTGACTGTCAGCTCTACGAACCGCCGGCCGCCACGGATGTTAGCCCGAATCGGGGGCATTATGCGGGCGTCCAGCCGAATTACTCGGGACCAGGGCCCGGAGGCGACTGAATATAGCCGCGGCGTCGGACGCCCGACAGCAGGGCACGCTGCGACACGACGCCAAAGAAACACGTTCCGTGATCGCGAAGGGATTATTTGTAACGAAAGACAGGAGTCGCGTCAGGACGACGAGGCAACCGAAGTCGCCGGCGGGATCGCGCCACGACTGCCGCACGACCTCCGCTCGCCGCATCAGCCACGAGATCCACCGTCACTCTCGACCCAGGCAACAGACCAGGACAGTATGACGTGGGACACATTAGGCGACCGAGGCCAGTCTGCGCGGAAGGCGCGGAAGGCCCAGCCGCTCACAGCGCGCGGAGGCGGCGCACCGCCTCCTCCAACACGTCCAGCGGGATCACCACGAGGGCCTCCCCCGGCGAGAGGCGGGCAGCAGCCGGCGGCCGGTCCACGTGATCACCCTGAACCACGATCGAACCCGAGTCGCTCAGGAAGATGGCCGGGCATCCATTGGTGTTGCAGCTGGCAGTCAGAGGGGTCAGGCGCATCGTGGTGACCTCTTTTCTGTTTTCCCGACCACCGGCCGGTCGCAGACAGGCGCCACCGGGCTCCAGCGAACAGCATCGCCGTTCTCGCGTGGGGGAGTCAGGGCGAGTAGACCATAAAGTCACCCACGCCGCCCCTGAATACAGATATACAAAAGATTCGCCGATTTCGATGAATCGAATACGCCAAACAAATGGCACTACACACGAAGAGTAATCGTACGGCATCAAGGCGTAGTCGAATATCGACTTTAGACGTGATCCGGCAAAGATCAAGGATTATTCGCTCAAAAGACCTTGTGATTCAGGTCGGCAGGAGTGACGATTCGCAGACCCCTGGCGAAGCTACCAGGGCGTTCCACAGATCCTCCCGCACCCTAGGAGGTGCATCGGATGACGGACACGGGGGCGCGGCAGTCCGCGAGACGACGCCGCATGGAGCCGCGGGGGGCGTCCCGCGCACCCACCTCTCCACCCATACCGGGTCGCATCGGACCGGGTCGTACCGCACCGGGTCGTACCGCACCGGGTCGCGCAATGCCCCCAACGGGGGGCATTGGGGGCTACCCGCTGGCACTGGTCCACCCGGTCACATCCCTCGACAAACCGTTCGGGGGAGAACAGGAATGAACGTGCTCGCCTTCAACGGGCCGCACCCCGTCCTCTCGGTCGGGGCAGCGGTTCTCCTCGGTGTGGCGCTCACCGTGCTCACCGCCCGACTCCGGAAGTTCCGCGCCGCTTTCCTCTTCGTTGTGCTCACCCTGCTCCTTGCCGGCGCGGCCGGTGCAGGAGAACTCGCCGCCCGCGAACCCGCCGGGGCAGCGGCGGGCGACGGCGCCTCCCCGCTGGGTGTCCCGCCCGAGGACCTCGCCGAGCGGGCTCCGGGCGATGGTCTCGACGGCGGCTCTCTCGTGCTGACGGTGCTGGGCGTGGTGCTCGTACTGCTCGGCACCGCGGTCTGGGCGCTGTGGGCCCGCCGATACGAACGGCGGAGCGCCGGACCGACCGCGGGCGGCGCCGGCACCACCACCCGGACCCGACCGGACCCGACCGCCGCGCGCTGGACCCACACTCCGCTGCCCACGCCGCGCCGCCAGGTCGATGACCAGCCCACGATCATCACGGTTCTCGACGACGTGGCGACCTATGCCGGGCCGGTCGACGACGACGGCTGGCCGGACGCGTTCGAACCGCAGGAGGGCCGGGAGGGTGAGGCACTCGTCGTCCTGCCGCACGGTTCCCGGCGGTCCTGGGACGAGCCGGTTCTCGAGAACCTGAACGCGCGCATCAGCCGGGTCACGCGCCTCTATCTGAGCGCCGTCAGACATCGGCCCGGGCGTCCCGCCAGGGTCGACATGCTGGCGCCGGACACCCGCCACTTCGTTTGCGCGTTGACAAGCACGCTGGACCTCTTCGGTGGGCGGGAGCCGGCGACGCGCATGGAGACCCTGGTGGCAGCCGTCCGCGAGGCCGAAGACCGGTGGGCTGTGGTGGGAACCCAGGCCGAACGGCCAGTGTCCGGCCAGGCGGCATCTCGCGACACCGACACCGACACCGCCGACGGCACCGGGATCGGGACCGGCGCCGGCGCCGGCGCCGCGGAACAGGGCCGGGAGCGCCCCCGCGCGCCCGTGGCGAAGCACCGAGTGCGGATCCCGCCGCGGCCACCGGTGCCCCCGTCTCCCGACCTGGGCGACGATGGCCAGCATCCGCGCCCGGCCCGCCGCCAGCCCGGCGAGCATCCGCCCGACCGGCCTCGCCTGCGAAGCTGATCCGGCGACGCGCCGCCGTGTGCGGATGCACGCCGCGGAGCGGTTGATCGGCGGGCAGGCGAGGATGGGGGCATGGCGACTTCCGTTCCCGGTCATCCGGCCGCACCGCCCCTGCCGCCGCACGACATCGACGAGGAGTTCCGCGCGCTTCCCACCGCGACGCTCACGGACGCCGCGCTACAGACCGCGCGCGACCTCGGTGCCACGCACGCCGACATTCGCGTCGAGCGGCTGAAGGAGTCCGGGCTGTCCTTCCGCGACGCCGGGCTGGAGAGCCGCTCCGACGGCGTCACCGCCGGCTTTGCCGTCCGGGTCGTGCACGGCGGGACCTGGGGTTTCGCCGCCGGGGTCGACCTGACGGCGGACGAGGCCGTCCGGGTGGCCCGTGAGGCGGTGGCCATGGCGAAGGTGGCCGCGCCGCTCAACTCCGAGCCGGTGGAACTGGCCGGTGAGCCCGTCCACACCGGCGCCACCTGGGTCTCCGCCTATGCCGCGGACCCGTTCATGATCGACCCGCGTGAACAGGTCGATCGGGTAGGCGGCCTGTGCCGGATGCTGTACGCCGCCCAGGACGTCGATCATGTGGACGGTCGGTTCGAGGCCGTCATGGAGAACAAGTACTACGCCGATCTCGCCGGCACGGACACCAGCCAGCAGCGGGTCCGGGTGCTCTGCCAGATCGAGGCGACGCGGGTCGACCCGGCGGGCGGCTTCGAGACGATGCGCACCATCGCTCCGCCGGTCGGCCGCGGCTGGGAGTGGATGGTGGGCGGGCCCGCCGCGGGCTGCTGGGACTGGGAGTCCGAGATCGACCTGATCCCGTCGTTGCTGGCCGAGAAGGCGAAGGCGTCCTCGGTCGAGCCGGGCCGCTACGACCTGGTCATCGACCCGTCGAACCTGTGGCTGACGATCCACGAGTCCGTTGGGCACGCCACCGAGCTCGACCGCGCGCTCGGCTACGAGGCCGCGTACGCCGGGACGTCCTTCGCCACCCTCGACCAGCTCGGCTCGCTGCGATACGGCTCCCCGGCCATGACGGTGACCGGCGACCGGACCGCCCCCCACGGCCTCGCCACCATCGGCTACGACGACGAGGGGGTGCGGACCGGCCAGTGGGACATCGTCCGGAACGGGGTCCTCGTCGGCTACCAGCTCGACCGGCGGATGGCCGCCCAGAACGCGGCCGTGCTCGGTGTGGACCGGTCGAACGGCTGCGCGTTCGCGGACTCCCCCGGCCATGTGCCGATCCAGCGGATGGCGAACGTGTCGCTGCTGCCCGCGCCCGGCGGCCCGTCCACCGAGGAGCTGATCAGTCGGGTGGACCACGGGATCTACGTCGTCGGTGACCGGAGCTGGTCGATCGACATGCAGCGGTACAACTTCCAGTTCACCGGGCAGCGCTTCTACGAGATCCGCAAGGGACAGCTCGTCGGCCAGCTCCGCGACCTGGCCTACCAGGCGACCACCACCGACTTCTGGGGCTCGCTGGAGGCTGTCGGCGGCCCGCAGACCTACGTGCTGGGCGGGGCGTTCAACTGCGGCAAGGGTCAGCCCGGCCAGGTCGCCGCGGTCAGCCACGGCTGCCCCTCTGCCCTGTTCCGCAATGTCAACATCCTGAACACCCGCCGTGAGGGCGGGCGATGAGCGGAGGTTTCCCGGTGACGAGGACGGCTCGCGGGATCCGGGCTTCGCACGAGATCGTCGAGCGGGCGCTGGAGCTCTCCCGCGCGGACGGGGCGGTCGTCATCGCCAGCGAGACGAGCACGGTCAACCTGCGGTGGGCCAACAACACCCTCACCACGAACGGCGCCGCACGCGACCGCTCGGTGACGGTGATCAGCATCGTCGGGCGTTCCTTCGGCATACGCACCACCTCCACCGTGGACGGGCCGGGCACCGCCCGAGTCGCTGGTGACACCGGTGGAACCGCGGCCGGTGACGCCGGTGACCTGGCGGGGCTGGAGGCGCTGGAGGCGCTGGTCCGGGCCTCGGAGGCCGCCGCCCGTGAATCGGACGACGCCGAGGACTACAACGACCTGCTCCCCCCGACTGCCGCGGCTCTGGCGTCCGGTTCCTTCACCGACCCCGCCGAGCGGACCAGCACCGCGGTGTTCACGGCGTTCGCGCGCGACCTGGCCGAGATCTTCGGGTCGGCGCGTGCGGAGAACCGTCGCCTGTTCGGCTTCGCCGAGCACGACATCACCACCACCTGGCTCGGTACCTCGACCGGGCTGCGCCTGCGGCACAGCCAGCCCACCGGCTCGGTCGAGTGGAATGCCAAGAGCAGCGCTCCCGGTGGCTCCGTGTGGCACGGCCAGTCCACGCACGACTTCACCGATGTGGACGTCGCCGCGACCGACGCACAGCTGCGGGCCCGGCTCACCTGGTGCGACCGGTCCCTGGATCTTCCGGCCGGCCGGTACGAGACGCTGCTGCCACCGTCCGCCGTCGCGGATCTCATGGTCAACCTGTACTGGTCGGCCGCCGGCCGGGACGCGGCCGAGGGACGCACCGTGTTCAGCCGGGCCGGCGGCGGGACGCGGGTGGGCGAGTCGATCGGCCCGGCCGGCCTGCGGTTGTGGAGCGACCCGGGCGCCGCGGACCTGTCCACCACGCCGTTCGTCACCGCCGCCGGTGCCTCCGCCACGTCGAGCGTCTTCGACAACGGCCTGCCGCTGGGGCCGACCGACTGGATCCTCGACGGACGTCTCAACGCACTGGTGCAGACCCGCGCGTCGGCCCGCGCCACCGGCCCGACCGCCAGCAGCAGCAGCGCCAGCCGCAGCACGGGCGGAGCGGGCGGGAGCCCGGCAGTGACCCCGTTCGTCAACAACCTGCTGCTCGACGGCGGCGGTACCGCCAGCCTCGAGGACATGATCGCCTCGACCGAGCGCGGTCTGCTCCTGACCTGCCTGTGGTACATCCGCGAGGTGGACCCGGAGGTGCTCCTGCTCACCGGCCTCACCCGGGACGGCGTCTTCCTGGTCGAGCACGGCGAGGTCGTCGGCGCGGTGAACAACTTCCGGTTCAACGAGTCCCCGGTCGACCTGCTCGGGCGCGCGGCGCAGATCAGTGCCACCGAACGGACGCTGCCCCGCGAGTGGGCCGACTGGTTCACCCTGGCCCGCATGCCCGTCCTGCGGATCCCGGACTTCAACATGAGTTCGGTGAGCCCGGCGAGCTGAACCGGGTGTCGCGGGCCGGTCGCCGCCGGCCCGCACACCCGCTCCGGGGCCGGGCCGCCTGGCCGGAGGCGGGCCTGGCCGGAGGCGGCCTGGCTAGCGGCCTACAGGTAGGTGCCGCCGAAGGGCTCTCCGCTGTTCGCCGGCTGCTGCCCGCTCGGGAGCGCACGGCGGCGCATCTCCTCGAGCTGTGCGCGTGCCGCCATCTGCTGCGCGAACAGCGCGGTCTGCAGCCCGTGGAAAAGCCCCTCGAGCCAGCCGACCAGCTGCGCCTGCGCGATCCGCAGTTCCCCGTCGGACGGGGTGGCGTTCTCGTCGAACGGCAGCGAGAGCCGGGCGAGCTCCTCGCGCAGCTCCGGCGCGAGGCCGTCCGAGAGCTCGATGATCGAACTCTGATGGATCTGGCGGAGCCGGTTGCGGCTGGCGTCGTCGAGCGGTGCTGCCCGCACCTCGTCCAGCAGCTGCTTGATCATGGTGCCGATGCGCATCACCTTGTCGGGCTGGGACACCATGTCGGCGAAGGGGTTCTTGACCTCTCCCGAGCTCTCGCCGTCCGCGCCGGCATCCGTGGCGGGTGCGATCGGTGCACCGACCGCGCCGCGAACCTCCTGCAGCGCGCCGTCCGGGCCGACAACGACGATGCGGGGTTTCGGTTGGTCTGTCATGCCGTCCATCCTGCCCTTCTGATCGCACGAGTCCACCGGCGTGGCCTGGCCACCGCTCGGCGCCGGGGCGGCCACCAGCTCAGCCGCCGACCTCCAGGATGACCTTGCCCACGTGGCCGAGGCCCTCCACCAGCCGGTGGGCCTCGACGACGTCCGCGATGGGCAGGACACAGTCGATCACCGGCTGGATGCGCCCCTGCGCGACGGCCGGCCAGAACGTCTCGCGGACGCCCGACACGATCCGCGCCTTCTGCTCCGCCGGGCGGGCCCGCAGGGAAAGCGCGTGCACGCTGGCCCGCTTGGGCAGCAGCGCCGACAGGTTCAGGGTGCCCTTGGTTCCGCCCTGCAGCCCGATCACGACGAGGCGGCCGTCCGCGGCGAGCAGCGAGACATTGCGCTCCAGGTAGGACGCCCCCATGTTGTCCAGGATGACGTCCGCGCCGTGTCCGTCGGTGGCCTTCCGGACACGGTCGACGAAGTCCTCGTCGCGGTAGGAGACCGTGATGTCGGCACCCAGCTCCCGGCAGCGTGCCAGCTTCTCCGGGCTGCCCGCGGTCGTCGCGATCACAGCGGCGGGTCGCAGCGCCCGCACGGCCTGGATCGCGAACGTCCCGATGCCGGACGCGCCGCCGTGGACCAGGAAGACCTCACCGTCCGCCAGGGCGGCCCGTTCGAAGACCGTGGAGTACACGGTGCAGGCCACCTCCGGAAGGCCGGCGGCGTGCAGGAGGCTCACTCCCCCGGGCACGGGGAGCAGCTGCCCGGCCGGCACGGTGACCTGGCTCGCGTACCCGCCGCCGGCGAGCAGCGCGCACACCTCGTCGCCCGGGGCGTACTCCGTGACGCCGCTGCCCACCGCACGGACCCGACCCGAGCACTCCAGGCCGATGGTGTCGCTGACCCCCGGCGGTGGCGGATAGAAGCCCTGGCGCTGCAGCAGATCGGCCCGGTTCACAGCAGTGGCCACGACGTCGAGTGTGACCTCACCGGGACCAGGCGCCGGCAGGTCCGGCACCTCCGCCCAGCTCATGACGTCAGGGCCACCGGGCGCGCTCACCGTCACCGCATGCACGAGTGCCACTGTACGGCGAGCCCGGCCCCGCACTCCGTCGGGCGCGGGCACCCGGCCACGCTCCGTCAGGCCGGACGGGGGCCCTGTCAGACGGGTTCGGGTTCCGGGTCAGACGGGTTCGGGCTCCGGCTCAGGGCGTTCGGGCACCGGCGGCGTGAACGGCGACGGCTCGTGCGGCGCCGGGGGCAGATCAGGGCTGTCAGGGAGCAGCGGACCAGGATCATCGGGGATCGGCGCGTCCGGGTCGAGGGGGGGCGGATCAGAGCGGCGCGGGGACGCACCCGCCGCGGACCTGGCCGCCGCACACGTGGCTGCCTCGGAGGTGACCGCCTCGGACGGTGCCCCTGGGGCAGGCTCCGGAGCGGCGGGGGCCACGCCGGCCAATGCCGCGGGGGCCGCCGGCCTGGTGGCCGGCCGTGCCTGACCGGACGCCGGTCCCCGCGTCGGGTCAGGCGACGTTGCTTCAGTCAGTGGGGGCATAAGGCTCGCCTACCCCGGATCCCCGGGCGGGGAACATCGCCGCGGTTGCCTGGCTGCCCGGGCCGTCGCTCCCGGGCCACGCCGCACGCGCCCCGCCGGCCGCCCCACTGTGCCTCAGCGCGGCTGCGCGGCTGGCGCCGAGCCCCTGGGCGCCCGGGGCATCGTGACTGGGTCCGATTGTCCGGGAACCAGACAGCGGCTTCAACTCGATGCAATTTAGTCCCGTTGTACCCCTTTCGCGATACTTCTGACACGGAGTACCGTCCAGTGTGCGGTGATGCAGCGCCCGTCGACCCGGCCTTGGCCGTGTCTGTCGGGGAGCGCGTTTCCGCCGCCGGACCACCGTGACACACGAGATCACCGAAACCAGCCGGGGGAGTGTGCCGGGTGAGCGTGGACAGCGGCACCAAAATTGATGCCCATCCCGCCCGACTGGGAACAGGCAGTCCTTACTCCTCGCTTCTGGATCCGGACTCCTCGTTTCTGGATCCGGTGTTGGAGGACCAACTGGCGCAGGGCCGGCCCATGGCAGAAGACCGAGGAGCCGCCGAGTTCCAGGACTTCTTCGCCAGCCACCATCGGGAACTTGCCCGGTTCGCCTACCTGCTGACCGGCGACCACGACGTCGCTGACGACCTGACCGCCGACGCGTTGACGGCCGCGTGGTCCCGATGGGACAGGGTCAGCGCGGCGGACAGCCCCATCGCCTACGTACGGCGCATCGTCGCGAATCTCGCGACCAGCAGGCTGCGTCGGGTGATCCGGGAACGGCGCGGCATGACCATGCTCGGCATGCTCGCCGACAGCTCCGGGCACGCCACCGACGGCGGCGACCTGACCGCCGCCGTCGACCTGCGGGCCGCGTTGATGGCGCTGCCCGTGCGGAAGCGGGCCTGCGTGGTCCTGCGCTACGCCTTCGACCTGTCCGAGGCGGAGACCGCCCGGGTCCTGGGCATCTCCACCGGCACCGTCAAGAGCCAGACGTCCAAGGCGGTGGTCGAGCTCGAGCGCCTGCTCGGCACCTGTCCGGACCTGGTTCCGCCCGACCTGCCGGCGGGGCCGACCCGCCGGCGGGAACCGGCCGCGCCCCCCGCCCACAAACCGGGCACCCGCCGCACCGTCGCTCCGCGTTCGCGACGGCGTCCCGCCGGAGCGGGCGACCCCGCGGCCGCCACCCGGTCCGCGCTGCACCGGCTTCGGGACGGCGAGGCACACGGCCGGCTCCGTGGCAGTGAGAGCTGAGGGCACTCGGGCAGCGGTCTGCCCGCGACCGCGCCGCTCCCGGCCAGGTCGCCGGCATCGGCGCTGGGAGGTCGGCGCATGAGTGGGCGGGCACGGCCACGCAGGGACGCCCGAAGCTCCCAGAAGTCGCATAATGGGCCTGCCATGATCCGGAGCCGTTGGAGCAGACGCTCACCAGGCCGCGGGGCGGCGGGAGACGATCACCGCGGCACGCCGCCGGGTTCCGGCTCCCGTTCTGGTTCCGACTCCCGTTCTGGTTCCGGCGCCGGCCCCGGTTCGACGCAGGCGGACGGGCAGTCCGGTCCGTCCGAGAACTGGCCCGTCCCCGGACCCGCGCGCGCCGTGCACGGCCCGCGCGCAGCGCCGCCGTCATCCGCCGACGACTTCACCGACCCGCTGCGGGCACTGCTGGCCGAGGAACAGGCGAATCACACTCCGGACACGGAACGGATCCGCGCCCGCCTGCTGGCCGCCGGCGTTCCTCTCGCGCCGGTCGGCGGCCTCGCGTCCCGTTCTGCGCCCGCCACGAGCCGTTCAGGGATTCGTTCAGGGACTACTGTCCGGGCCGGCACGGCGCCGGCTGACGTCACCCGTGGCCGACGCTCCCTACGGAGACGGCGCCCCACCGGCCGCCGCTCCCAGCGCGCGCGCGTGCCGCTGCTCGTCGGTGCCAGCACCGCTGTCCTGGCTACGCTGCTCCTGCTCAACGGCATGCTCGGCGGCGGCGGCACCGACCTCGGCACCGTGACCGCGGCCTCGCATCCCGCACCCGTGCGTGGCCCGGAGCCGCCGGGCATCTCCCTCCGCCCGGACGGCGCGGAGCCGGCGCCGGACCAGGCCGACGGCTCGTCATCCCCGTCGCAGAGCCCGCCCGGCCCGACAGCCGGCGGAAGCACCACCGACGGTCCGCCGCCTCCGGGCACCCGCGCCGGCGCCGGCGCCGGGCCGTCCGGAGCACCCGGCAGCAGCGGGCCGAGCTCCCAGGACGGACCGCCCGCCGCCTCGGGCTCAGACACCGGGCCGGATACCGGGCCGGAGCGCGGTGACGGGTCAGGTTCGGGCAGGGGCGAGCCCGGCGGCCACGGCTGGGGCCGCGACCAGGCCGGGCGCGGGTCCGGCGACGAGCCCGAGGATGGCCCACGCGGCCGGCGATACGGCGACCGCGGTGGCCAGGGCCCGGCAGCCATCAGCCCGGACCGCGGTGACGGGCGGCACGGACCAGGGCCCAGCAGTGCCTCGGCCCGGCCGTTCGGGCGCGCCGACCAGATCAACCTGCCGACCGCCGGCTGCCTCGACTGGGTTCTGTTCGACGGGAGCGGAGTGCAGACCCGCGCGGCGGCACCCCGGGCGCGGATCGGGACGTCCCGCATCACGGCCGGCTCCGGAGCCGGCGGCTTCTCGAACCCGTTCTCCTGGACAGGCGGTCACCCCGTCACCTCGGGCTCAGGGGACAACGACCGCCTCATCACGTCACGTGTCAGCCTGGAGGTTGACCGGACGTCCGAGCCTCGCCGCCTCGACATCTACCTGGGCTCGTCGGCCGGCAGTGTCACCGTGGTCGTCGGCGAGGGGCGGGACGCCGCGTTCCACCGGGTGGCGCTGAGCAGTCGACACGGCGCCGCCGATGCCATGGTTTCCGTGCAGCTCTCCCGGGCAGACGGCCCGACCTCCGTCACGATTGTCGGCAGCGAACCGCTCACCCTCGCCGCAGCCGTCCTTTACTGAGACCGGGCCGCGACGCCGGCCACCCCCCGCCCCAGACCCATCAGGAACACCACTCCGAACGATCGTTCGACTCCCGGAAGACAACGACAAAAAAACTCGGGATTCGCGGCAACCTGGACGGGGTGCCGGGCGACTGGACATATGAACGCACCGCCGTACACCGCGCCAGGTTGCGGTGGTCGTTCCGGCCCGCCCGACCCCGCTAACCCCCCCCCAGCCGGGCGGGCGGGCCGAACCAAGCACCGCAGCCCCGTCGGACTCACGCCCGCACCTGGTGGCGGGACGCACACCTCACACTTCCACCGGCAACGGTGTCCTTCGGTGTGCCGTCGGCGACGGCTCCACAGCCGGTGGGAGGGCTGCCCTCCCCGTTCACGGGCCCTCCCACCCCTTTCTGCCAGCCCCGGAAACACGCGCTACCGGCACTTCGACGTCCGGACAGCGCCGCCGCGGAACATGGACGTCCACCACGTCCGGATCGCCGGCCTACCCCCTCGCGCAACCCGCCAGGTACCGTCAGCTCCGTGCGCAGGATTCTGTTCCGCCCGTCGTGGCTCGCCCGCCATGCCCTCGCGCTCGGCCTCGTGCTGCTCTTCATGCGCATGGGCATCTGGCAGTGGACCAAGGGCGAATCCGAACACGGCAGCCTGCAGAACCTCTTCTACGGGGTCGAGTGGCCGATCTTCGCGGCGTTCGTCGTCTACTGGTGGTGGCGGATGGTCTCCGAGGATCTCCGCCCGCGCGATCCCGACGACGCCGGGCCCCAGTGGGGCCAGGGCGGGCGTATCGCGCCGGAGGCCCCCATCATGATCAGCGTTCCGGACGACGCACCGGAAACCGACGAGGACCGCGAGCTCGCGGCCTACAACCGGTATCTCGCCTCGCTCTATGAGCGTGACGCCGCGGCCTCGGGCAACAACCCCGGGAACGACAGCCGTAACGACACCAAGGGGGCCCACCGGTGACGGCATCCTCCAGCGCCGCCGCGAGTTCCAGGTCGGCACCCGCAGCCGTCCGTGCCTCTCTGCTGCGCTACCGGATCATCGCCTACGTGGTCGGCGTCGTGCTGATCGCGCTGGTGGTCGTGGGCATGCCACTCAAGTACCTGGCGGACGAGCCGTCCGTGGTGTCGACGATCGGCCCGTTCCACGGCCTGCTCTACATGATCTACCTGGCGGCGACGTTCGACCTGGCGACCCGCTGCGGCTTTCCGCCCAAGCGCACCATTCTGGTCATGCTCGCCGGCACGATCCCCTTTCTGTCCTTCGTCGCGGAGCGGAAGGTGGCGGCGATCGTGCGCGCCGGCCTGGGCGCGGCTCCCACCGCCCCCGGCGCGGGCCAGGGGAGACTCGCCAGCTAGACGCGCCTGTGGCCGACGTGGCCGACGTCCGGGCCCGCGGCAGGTCAGCTCCGCGGGCCGCTGAACTCGGCGGCGGGCGGGCGGCGCAGCCTGGTGGCAACAGTGACAGGCAGCGTCTCGCCAGCCGCCAGCCGGCGTGGGCGGCCGGTTCCCAGGGGGCCCGCCGCGAGCACCTGGGCCTGCTCCACGCCGAAGGCGAAGTATCTGCCATCGGACCAGATCACCAGGTCGTCGGCGCGTCGCCCACCTCGGCTGACGATCAGCCGCCGCCGGGCCGGTTCCCAGACGATCGCCAGCAGGTGCTCGCCCAGCGTGCCGAGCGCACGATGCCCGGCGGCCCGGTAGGCCCGCAGAAGCGCGGCTGCGGCCCGCGCGTTGCGGTCTCCTGCCCCGTCGTCCGCCTGCCAGTCGTCCTCGATGGCACCGTCATTGCCCGGGCGGCTCGATGGCACCGGGCGCCGCGACTGCACAGGGCGCAGCGCCGTGACAGAGCCCGCCCCCAGCCGCCTCGCCTCGGACCGACGCGCGGAACCCACTGCCTCGACCGGGCCGCTGACACGGACGACTCCAGCTGACTGACCTGTCCCGCGTGGCCGGTCTGGTCGGTCGAGCCGGCCCACGTGGAGCGGATGACCCGTGCGGGTGCCTGCATGGCCGTCGCCGGCCCGGCTGACGGGGACCACCCGACCGCCTGTGCCATGGTCGGCGATCACGATGACCAGCCCGGACGGCTCCACCAGCACGGGAGGCATCGGCTCGGTCACGTCGTCGGCAGCCGCCACGACACCGAACGACCCGTCAAGGTGCACCTGGCGCGCCGCGGGCAGCCCGATCGAGGACGCCGCGAGCATCCCGGTCAGCTCGGAGCGGCGGACATCCGCCCCGTCCAGCCGCAGCAGCCCGCACACGGTCATGCCGCCTCCCGCCCCGAGCCCGCTGTCACGGAACGCACGAGCGCGTTCCCGCGCCGGACCGTAGCAGCTTGCGCACCCGATCACCGAGTGGTTGCGCTCAATGAGCGCATCGACCTCCGGGCACGGATCAGCGGCGTCCGCTCAGGAGCGGCCGGGAGCCCTCCCTCAGGCGACGTTCCACTCTTCGCGCGCGGCTCCGGCCGGCGACTCGGCCTGCGCCTCCGCGCCGTCCTGGGTACGCCGGCGCTGGTCGGGAATCCGCTTCGCCTTCCTGGGCGCGATCTCGGGAGCGGCCGGGCACTCGGCCAGATGGTCGTCGAAGCCCACCACGGTCGGCCAGATCTGGTGGCACGCGCGGCAGTGAGCCGCGTCCAGCTCGGACCAGCGACCGTCGCAGCCGCCACAGCTCACCACGGCCGGAAGGTCCCGGAACCGCGCAGGCTGACGCGATGATTCGACAGGCAGCGGAAGAGCTGGCTGCATGGACGGACCCGACCGGGCCGGCAGCGTCACCGAAACGGCACGTGGAGCGGTATTCGGCGCGAGCGGGGTCGGGATCGCGCGCCGACCGGCAGAGCGGCGGGGAGGCACCCGGCCATCCTGTCGTACACCGGCACAAGCGTCACGCAACCGGGCGTCGACTCTTCAGAGTTCTTCCTGGTTCAGCCCTTCCATAGCCCTTCCAGGTGGTCCGGCGACCCGCCTACCTGGTCTCTCACAGACAGAAAGCCCCGCGCGGGGCCGCGCACCGGCCTGCGCGCGATGGCCACCTCCCGGCAGGCTCCGGCCTGATCGGGCGAACCCTGCCGGTCACGGGACCAGCCCCGGCCGCGCGGCGCCAACTCTCCCTCAGGCCACTCCCCCGCCCCACAGCCTGCGCCGCCTGAGGTTCGGGCATCCGAGCACGCGCTCACCGCGCTCACCGTCAGGACGACGGTCCAGGGCCTCAGCGCCAGCCGAACCCATTCGAGCAGTATCGGCTACCAGCCATGCACTTCCGGCGTCCGCCGCGAAACGCGGGGATTCACGAAGGAACGATGCCCGCCAATTCGTGTTTGCGGCCGGAGAACCACTGAAAACCCGAGAACGCGTGTGAGGTAAATGCGTTCCGGGCCCGCGCCGAGCCAACGACCAACGACGGGCGACCGGGATTCCATGGTGGCGGAGCCACCGATGCCATGAGGACAGCGCCCGGCGACCACCGGCCGGGACCCGGGCCGACGGCCGGCGCCGCAGCCAGCTGGGCCCCACCCCCTGACCGCCCGGACGGCCAGGGCCGGTCGCCACGGATCCGCGAGCCCCCCGGCAGCACGCGCCGAGTCCACTCTGACGGCCGAACTCGAGCCGGAGCGTGCGCAATCCCTCGCAATCTGCAGCAGCAAAGTCGGCGAAGCACCATAATTCCGACAGAACGTCTGATCCGTGCGCTGGCAGCGCTCCCCCGGGCCCTCAGGGCCAGCAGATCCGCAGGCCTGACCTGCAGGCCCTGACCCGGGGAGGCGCGGACGCCGAGCCGGGCCCAGGCGACAGGGTGCCAGAAGTCCCCGACGACGACCGAGAGGCCGGGACGTGACCGATATGGAGCCGAGGACCCGCTGGGACCGGCTGGTGGACCGGGTGGGTTCGACTGACCTGCGGACGGACGTCCCGCACTCCGCCCGGATGTACGACTTCTTCCTTGGCGGCAAGGACAACTTCCCACCCGACCGGGAAGCCGCCGAGCAGGCGCTCAAGGCCTTTCCGGCCCTGCGGATCGCCGCCCAGCAGAACCGGGCGTTCGTCCACCGCGCCACCCGGTTCCTCGTCGGCGAGGTGGGCCTGCGCCAGTTCCTGGACATCGGCACCGGGATCCCCACCTCACCCAATCTGCACGAGGTGGCCCAGAGCATCGCCGCCGACGCACGCGTGGTCTACGCGGACAACGACCCGATCGTTCTCGCCCATGCCCGCGCGCTGCTCACCAGCAATCCCCAGGGCCGCACCGCCTACCTGGACGCCGACCTGCGCGAACCTGAGCGGATCCTCGGTTCGGCCGAAGTGCGGGACACGCTGGACCTGGGCCGCCCGATCGCGCTGTCGCTGATCGCGATCCTGCACTTCTTCCCCGATCCGGCGGAGGTCGCCGATCTCCTGCGCCGCTACCTCGCCGCAATGCCCTCCGGCAGCTATCTCGCCCTCACCCACGCCACGGCGGACGCCGCCCCGCAGGAGGCCGGGCGGCTCGTCGAGATCTACCGACAGCGGGGCATCCCGCTCACGACGCGGACCCGGGCCGAGGTCGAAGGTCTCTTCGACGGACTGGAACTCGTCGAGCCGGGGGTACAGATCGTCCACCGCTGGCGTGCGGACGTCGCCTCCGATGGGCCCACAGACGCCCAGGTCAGCTGGTACGGGGGCATCGCCCGAATTCCGTGACGCCCCCCGGCGGGCGGCTCCCACACCCCGTGGGAACGGCGGACGGCCGGACGCGGGCTGCTGACCTGGCCCCGGCTCATGCCGGAGACCAGGTCAGCAGTCACATCCGGCCGGTCACACCCCCGGACCGGGGCGCTTGGGCGCCCCGCTCGCTGGGCCCGAGGTCAGAAGGTGCCGCCGCTGGGCCGTCGGTCATCCGTGCCGCTCGGCCACGCGTCGGCCCCCGCACCCGTGGAGGACGACGGCGAGCCCAGCCCGGCGGGGCCACCGGCATCCGGCCGCGACACGTCACCCCGCCACTCTCCGGTCTCCTGGCCGCGGTGCTCGATGAAGGACTTGAACCGCTTCAGGTCCCCCTTCACCCGGCGCTCGTCCGCGCCCACGGCGGAACCCGCCTTCTCGACGAGACCCTCCGGCTCCCAGTCCATCTGGACCGTCACCCGGGTCTGGTCGTCCGCCAGGCGGTGGAAGGTGACCGCACCCGAGTGCTGGGTGCCCTCGGTGCTCTTCCAGGCGACCCGCTCGTCCGGGTGCTGCTCGGTGATGGTGGCGTCGAACTCCCGCTCGGTGCCGGCCATCCGGATCTTCCAGTGCGTGTGCGTGTCGTCGAGCTGATGGACCGACTCCACGCCCTCCATGAAGTTCGGGAAGGACTCGAACTGCGTCCACTGGTTGTAGGCGGCCCGGATCGGAACAGCTACGTCGATCGACTCCTGCACCGTGCTCGTCATGGCATCTCCCATCGGTTCCGGGGTCGGACCTGACCCGTCATCCCCGATGGCCCGGCACTAAACACACCCTGCCGCAACGGACTTCGAGCATCCGCCACCATCGTCCAAGCGGATCGTGCCGAGGCGAAGCGCCGCCCGCGTGGCCGGCCGGCCACGGAACCCCGACAGTGTGGCGACGGTTCCAACGTGCACATCGAACCGATCCCGGGACTGCCAACCGACCGGCACCGCCCGCCGAAACAACAACAGCCGAACCCACACCTCGGGTTCGGCTGTCTCCGATGTCCTGAGACATCACACAGCGGAGGGCGTGGGATTCGAACCCACGAAGAGGATCACTCCCCTTAGCGGTTTTCAAGACCGCCGCCATCGGCCACTAGGCGAGCCCTCCTGACCTGCGTTTACTTCGTCAGGCTACGTCCGGCTCGCCGGAGTCTGCCCGCCATGTGCCCGCCGGGTACGGATCCAGGATCTCACAGCCCGCGCCGGTGCCGTCCGAGACATCACCCGATCGCCCCGGCTCGCCGGCCGGCCGGTGCCCCGTCAGTGCGTCCGTGATCCGATCGTTGACGAACTGGTCCTGTCCGTCCACACAGTTCGCGTACACACGCAACAGGACATCCACACTGTGCCCGGCCCGACGGGCGACCTCCGTTGCCGGAACACCGGCGTTCAGCCACAGCGACACGGCCGCGTGCCGCAGGTCGTACGGCCGCCGCGCGAGCGGGGACGCCGCCTGAGCCGGTGTCAGCGCCGCCGCCCGCGCCCGCCGCCACAGCGCCGTGTAGTGGCTGTCCTGCGGAGGGCCGCCCCGCAGGGTGCGGAACAGCCGGCCGCCCTCCCCCGTCCCGTAGGTGTCGAGGTGCCGCCGCAGCAGCGCGACGAGTTCGGGCGGGATCGGAACCGGCCGGGTCTCGTGCTGGCCACGCCGCTTCAGCCCGCGCCGGTCCCGCGGCCGGCCGTCATCCGTCCAGTCACCGCCTGCCCGCGGTTCGGAGCCCACCAGGTCGAGCCGCCCCCAGCCCTGTTCGGGAAGGGTCAGGTTGTCCACCGTGATGGCGAGTGCTTCGGACGGGCGGGTGCCCGCGTAGTAGAGGCAGCCGAAGAAGGCCGTCAGCCGGTCACCGGTCCGGGCCTGCTTCGAGACCGCGTCGAGCAGAGCACGCACCTGCTCCGGGTTCGCGACCACCCGCCGGTCCACCGTCTTCGCCACCACTGCCGCCTTCCACTGCACCCGTTCCACCGGGTTCACGTCGAGAAGCTGCTGTTCGACCGCGTGACCCAGGGCGTGATGCAGGACGGCCCGCTTACGGCGGAAGGTCGTGGCCGCCGCCGGAGTCCCGTCCTGCTTGCGCCCGCACGCGCCGAGGGCCACCCGGATGACGGCCGGGTCGCTCATCGCCGCCACCGTGACCGACACCGACGAGATCCACGCCAGTGCCGAGGCGATCTCATCGGGTGGTGTGGTGTCCTGCTTCGAGTGGTTGAACGCCCACCCGTACAGCGCCCGCCGGAGCACCTTCGGATCGGGCGCCCCGCGGTTCGAGGTCACGAGCACGGCCGTCACGGTCGCCAGCGCATCCGCCATCGACCGCCTGGACTTCGGCGCGGCGGACGCCCACACATGCCCGACATAGCCACGGGCGAAGTCGACCCAGCGAGGCGAGTTCTGCGCCCGGACCTCCGAGACGGGCCGCCCAGTGGCGACGTCGAACGCCTCACCGGCCCGAGCCGCCTTGACCAGCTTGCTTCGGAAGCCGTCCGCGAGTGCCTTTGTGCGGAAATACTCGTCACGCTCACGGCCGGCAACCGCCCAGCGGAACCGCCAGGGCCGGCTACGCCCGTCATTGCGCTTCTTGATGTCCCAGAACTTGACGTCGAAGCTCGTTTCGCCGCTCACGCCGCTTCCTCCGCGAGGTTGCGGAGCCAGTCATCCAGCCACGAGCGCCGGATCCGGACGTCCCCATTGGGAAGCTTCACCGAGCGGGGGCCGATCCCCAGCTGACGCCAGCGGTAGAACGTCGATCGCGGAACACGGACCTCCGCGATCACGTCCGCCACGGTGAGCCATTCGTCATGGGCCGATTCCTTCCCAGCCCTGCTGATCATGCGTGTCCTTCCAGAGATCACGGGCGTGCCGGAACACGCCGGAAGAGGTGCGGAAGACGCGAACGGGGCGGACGACCCGCGTCGTTGATGGCCGCCCGCCCTGCTCAGTGGCCGATCAGAGGAGCCGAGGCGGGAGTTCCGCGCGCCTGGCCCGGCGGATCAGGCTGGCGACGGTGGTCACGGTCGGTGCGTCCCAGCGCGCGAGCCAGCGGACGATCGTGTGGTCGTGCTCGCCGAGGTCGACACCGGCGAGCGAGTGGTACAGCGCGTCGGTGCACTGGTCGGACGGCAGACCGTAGGGCGGCCGATCGATCGCCCCGGCGGGGATCATCTCGCCGACCAGGTCAGGCCCAGGGTTGCTGGGCGCGGTGCGCGCAGCCCCGGCCGAAGCACCCGGGACGGGCCGGAAGACGAGGGTCACGTTCACGTCGCCGTAGTGGTCGGCGAAGATCGCGCTTGCCGGGAGGGCGCGCAGGACGCCGACGAGGTCACGGACGTCCGCCCCGGGCCGAAGGATGATCGCGTGGTCGCCGTAGGCGGTCCTGCGGACAGCGGCGAAGGGCTTGTCGTCGTGGGGGTCGCGCCACGGGTTGCCGGAAGGCGGGAAGATGGTCACGGGTCTCGCTCCCTTGCTGCGTGAGGGTCGGGATCAAGGCCCCGTCCGGCGCCGGAATCGCCGGCACGGGGCCGCCTTCAGGTGATGGGGATGTCGAGCGCGGCGCGTCGGCCGCGGGGGGACCGCCAGGCGGTCAGATGCCGTCGATCGGTTCGAGATCGAGGCCGAGCACGTCGCCCCAGGCTCGCCGGGCCGTCAACCAGGCCATGCGCGCGGAGTTGACCTCGGCCTCGCATCGGGTGGCGAGCGCGTCGATGACGGCCCGTTCGGTCCCGTCGGTGGTGGCGCAGGCCGTCACGACGAGCCAGTGATGTACAGCTTTCTGCTTCTCAAGCAGGGCGAACGCGGCGTCGTACTTGGCGCGTGCCGCCTCTTCGACCGCGGAACCGACCTTGTGCATGGTGAAGCTCTCCCTTGCTGCGTCAGGGATCGGTGCGTGGAGTTGCCGTCGGCGCCGGAATCGCCAGCAGGCATCTGCTCTTGGCGATCGCCAAGACCTCCCAAGGATCTCCCGAGGGGTTTGCGACTGTCAAGTACTCTGCGGACATGAGTCACCACCTGATGGGGACGGCCGAGATCGCCGAGCGCCTCGGCGTGAGCCGGCAGCGGGTGCACCAGATCGAGACGAGCGATCCGACGTTCCCGAAGCCGGTCGCCGAGTTGTCAGCCGGCAAGGTCTGGGAGTCCGCCGACGTGGAACGGTGGATTGCCGGAAGACACAGGCCGAAGGCATCAGGCAGCCCGTGACACCAGCGCATCCGGGGGAGCACCGGGCGGTCCGTCGGCACTGCGCCGGGCCTCGTCGAGCTGTGCGCGCCAGGCGTGGCGTTGCGCGACGGCCTGCAGGAGCAGGTGTTCGCGTCGGGGTGCGGCCGGGTCGCCGGGGCGGAGCAGCGTCCATACGGTGCGGGCCGGGTCGGTGCCGGTCGCGGCCGGGCCGGTCGCCACCTGGCCGAGGGCTTCGAGCTGTTCCCGGATGAACGCGACCCGGTCGTGCTTGTGGTCGGTCAGGGTCTTGCCGGACCAGCGCCGGGAGACGAGCACCCGCCGGCCGCCGAACCCGAGGGTCTCCCGCCGGTGGACCTTGCCCCGGCACCGCCCCGGGACGAGGCCCGGCTTCGGGTTGCGTGGCTGGACGCCGTAGCGCAGCCAGTTCGCGCAGGTAGGCGAGCACGGTTCGTGGCGCAGCGCGTCCGCGAGCCGATCGACGTGCCGTCGCTGAGCATCGGTGGTGACGGCGTGGCAGGCGTCGAGGCTCTTCGTCAGGTACTTGGTCAGGTAGCCGATCATCCGGCCGGTGTTCGCCGAGTTCGCCGTGACACCGTCTGCGCGGAGCTGTGGTCCGAACCGGACGACGTGGGCCGGTTCGGCATCGTCGCCGATCGCGTCCACCGCCTCATCCCAGGTCGGGAGCGGCCGGGACGTGTCCGGGTCGAGGTAGCCGGCCGCGGTGTCGTCCCAGACCGGTAGGCACGTGTCGTCATAGACCGGCCGGTCGCACGACGGCCACCACACCTGGCTGTATGTCGCCGCCGCCACCTGGCGCAGCAGGACCCGCGGGACGGTGCCCCGGATCGCCGCGTGCAGGTGGGGCGCCAAGCGTCGCTGCGGTTCGAGCGCGGCGAAGTACTGCACATCCCAGCCGACCGCGCGGCGCAGGTTCTGCCAGAACCGGTCGATCAGCCTCGGGAAGTGGATCGCGTCCCGCGCGGCCCGCCGGTAGTCGTACGAGGCCGGATCAACGGGGGTGCCGTCCGAGGTCACCCGACCGTAGGTGTCGCAGGTCAGGGTCAGGAACATCGACGGCCGCCAGGTGGTGCCGTCCGTCGCTTCGAAGGTCCGCCCGACTGTCCGCTTGTCCACCGGGAGCCGGGGCAGGTCGGGGGCATCCTGCCGCCGGCGGGTCGAGCGGACACGGCGCGGCCGATCCCGACTGTCCGGCGCCGCCTTCCCCCGCACGCCGAGCGCGTTGAGTTCCTCGTCCACCTGGCCGATGAGTTCGTCGATCTCGGCGACGCCGGCCGCGTCCCCGTCGCGTTCAGCGTCGAGCCGGACGGTTTCGAGATCGGCGCGGAAGCCCGCGAGGGTCTTCGCCTCATCCGTGGGCGGGTCTGGGTCGGGAAGCGGTTCGTCATCGAGGTGCCAGCCTGCCTTGCACTGCGCCATCCGCAGCCGCCGCGCCTTCTCCGCGCAGGTCGGACACTTGCTCGCCAGCGTGGCCCCGCAGGGCACGGGGATGATCTCGGTTTCGCCGGTGTCGAGGTTCGTCCGGCGCATCGCCGTCGGCCGCACGCACACGCCGTTCTCCACGGCGACCGCTTCCACGACCTGACGAGCGAGCGGCATCCGCATCCGCGCCGCCCGAGAACCCGGACGATCGTCACGGCCGACGGAGGGGCCGAGGCCGGCGGGGGTTAGGCCAGTCATCAAGAGGTGCGGTCCTCCCGGTCGTCGAGGTCCAGGCGCACACCGGCCGACGGACGGGCCGGCGCGGTGGTGAAGAGGGCGCAGCCGCAGGTGGTTCCGGGGCCGAGGTCCGCGCGGCATCGTCCGCGCCGGTGGGTGATGCGCAGGTGCCCGCAGGTCGCGCAGACCGGCAGGACGGGCACCGGCGCGGCCGAGTCGAGCAGATCGTCAGGCATCTCGCCGGCCGGGCCGTTCACGCCACCTCACCCCACCAGGAGCCGTCGCCGGAGTGGTCGTGATCGGCCGAATCGTCGTCACGGTAGGGGTTGAGGTCCGGTGTCCAGCCGGCGCCGGCCGCGGGAGTGGGCCGGTAGGACCACACGGTCCGGTTGATCTCGGTGTCGTCGACGAACGAAGCCCGGACCCGGACCGGTTCGGGTTGTCCTTCGTGGAGCACGTAGCCCACCCCAGGCAGGGACACCGGGATCTCGTCCGCGCGGGCGCCCCGGTCACGGGCCCCGGAGCCGAGTACGAGATCCGCCTGTTCGGTTTCGGTCATGCGCAGTGCGACCCGGACCGGGAACAGGTCCCGGAACGGAAGCACTTCCTTGCGCGGGTCCTGCACCGCCGCCAGGACCACGACCCCGGGCGCCCGGCCCTGGGAGAGCAGCAGCGGCAGCGCCGCGCCGATCCGCTTCTTGACGTCCCGGTCGGTGACGTAGGCCGTCAACGAGGCGATTTCGTCGACCACCAGGACGATCAGCGGCTCGCCTGGAGTCGGGGTGTGGAGCCGGGTCACCCCGCGCAGCCGGGCCGTCCGGTTCTGCATCACGGATACCGCGTCGTCGAGGAGATCCGCGATCGCTTCCGTGGTGGTGGCGAACCGGGTGAACAGCGGCTCGCCGAACGCGAGTTCCATGCCGCCCTTGGGGTCGCAGACCCACAGTTCGACGAGGCCGGCGCGCACGGCCGGGCCGAGACCGCGGATGATCGACCACAGCACCGAGCCTTTACCGGCGCCGGTGGCCCCCGCGATGAGCAGATGGGTTCCCCGTACGGGCAGGGTCCAGGGCTTGCCGTCCTCCCGTCGGCCGACGCGGACGGCCGAGAGGTTCCCGACGAGCCGGTCAGGCTCGCCGGTCGCCGTGGCGTCGCCGTCCGGGTCGTGGTCGATGACCGGGCCCGACGGGTCGAGGCCGGCCGGTTCGACGGGGCTGGTCAGGGTGTCGCGGTGGTGGAAGTGCAGCCGGACGAAGCGGGACGGCTCGCCCTGCACCTGGCAGCGTCGGGCCCGGAACACGTGGCGTAGTCCTTCGGCCGCGTCCGCCCACTGTTCCGGTGTCTGCCCTGGGAGCAGTTCCACCCGCAGCATGTCCGCGGCCCGGGTCGAGCGGATCGAACGGATACGCGGGAAGTACTCGTCGAAGGTCACCTGATCGCCGTTCGACGCCGGCATGCGAATCGCCAGGCTCGAGTGCACCATCGCCGGCCGCCACCGCCGCCGGTACACGAACCCGAGCCGCACCCGGCCCCACACCCACCGGGCCAGCCAGCCGAACGACCGGGCGTGCAGGCGCCGCCAGACAACCGCGACCAGGGCCAGGGCGACGAGCAGCGCCACCAGGCCCAGCGCCCCGAAGCGGCGCGTGAACAGCGCCAGGCCGAGCGCGACCGGCACCGCCACCCGGTGCCGCCAGCACCAGCGGACCCCGAGCACCAGCCCCTTGCCCGCCACCGCGAGCAGCAGCATCCACATCGGGACCCGCATCTTGTCGGGCCGGGACGGAATGCGGGGCATTCCCCGGTCGCCGTTGATTCTGGACATGACAGATACCACCTGTTTCAGAGCGCACGAAACCAGGAGTCGAAAGAAAGGGGAGAGGAAGGAAGGCCCGGCGGGCCCGGAACCGTTCACCCGAACGAAGGGTTCCGGGCCGCCTGACGCGAAGGGAAACCGCGGAGCAGCTACACGGAGCGGCTAAGCGGCGAGATGTCCCGGCAGTTCGGCCGCGTCCTGCGCGGCGAACCGGAACCGCTCGCATTCAATGAGGTAGTCGTTCACCGCGGCGAGCAGGGCGTACGCGAAGTCGACCTGATCCGAGGTCACCGCGCTACCGGCCGCCGAGACGGACAGCATCGTCCGGCCCGTGTGGATGGAGAGGATCGGCGGCTTGTCGGGGTAGGTGTGGCACCGGGTCGACCAGTCCGCGCCCACATGCAGCCCCAGGTGCGTCGACGAGCGCAGCCCGTCCATCTCGCGCCCGCTCACGCCGCCACCCCCGGGTTGGTCCGCCGAGCCGGACCGACCGGCCGCATCACGCCCGCCCGCAGCGAGAACGCCACCCGCGGCTGCGACCCGTTGGTGTCCACGTACGGGACCACCACCAGGCGTTCGAACATCACCGGCCGGAACGGGAGCCCCGGCAGGTTGTCCGGCAGGACCGGCGCCACCTCCCCGAGGATCTTCACCTTCAGTTCGGCCTTCCGGGCCATCGGGTCCGCGTCCAGGACCCGCACCGACCAGACCCGCTCGCCGGTGTCCTTGTCCCGAGCCTGGACGTCCGCCGCCTTCTCCTTCACCTTGTCGAAGTCGCTCGCCGCCTCCACGCCCAGCACGAACGCACCGTGCGGGAACACGTCCTCGAACCGCACCGGAATGCGTTGCGGAACCGCCACCGTGCCACCTCCACTCGCCTTTACCCGGAACCAACCGTGCGTTCCGGCTGACGAGATACACGATCCACCGCTCAGCAAGCGCGTATCAACCGCTAACCCAGCGTTGTATGTAGCCGTGACATGGGCGCCATGCAGGTGCTCATAGGTTCATGCCAAGGTGATATGGCATGCTGGGATGGGTTCTGACGTCGTTTTGCGGGCCGCTAATATGCGCGCATGGCTGACCGGAGAACCCCGGTGTACCGGGCCCGCGGGCCCGTCAACGGCGAGGACTGGGCCGCCGTCGCGTCCGCGCTCAACGAGCGGATGGCGCGCCGCCGCATCGGTCAGCAGGATCTCGCCCGCATCTCGGGAGTGTCCGTGTCGACGCTGCGCGAGCTTCAGCACGGCGCCGGCCGCCGGGTGCAGAACAAGACCCTCGTAGCGATCGCCCAGGCACTGGAGTGGCCCGACGATCACCTGATCCAGGTGCTCGTGTCAGAGCCGCCAGTCGCCGGCACGCCAGACGAGCCCACGGGCCGGGAGATCCTCGCCGCCCTGGTCCGGGTCGAGGAGCGGCTCACCGAGATCACGTCCAGGCTCGCCGCCGTCGAGCAGGCCGTCACCAGGGCGGGCAGCCGGACGCCGTCCTGAGACGACGATGGGCCGGACCCCCCGACGAGGTCCGGCCCATCGCGACTCTTCGTGCTGTCAGTCCTCCAGTACCGAGGGACTCCACGAGCATGGGCGCCGACGCCGCCGGATCACCTGCCGGCGCAGCGCGTCGGCCATGTCCGCCTTCCCCGCGTCGTACGCCCCGCGTTCCCCTTCGGTCATCCAGCGCCGGCCGTTGTCCTCCCCGACCGACGCCGGGTCGAGTTCGAGCATGGAGCGCAGGAACGAGCCCGGCAGCTGCCGCCGGGACAGCCGTATCCCAGACGCTTCGTAGACCAGGACCGTGTCCACATCCCCGAAGGACTCGACGAAGCGCAGGCCGGACGGCATGTCCGCCATCGCCGCGTACAGCGCCTGCGCCGACGAGCCGGCCGGTACGACCAGCGCCCAGGCGTCCGCGCCCCACGGCAGCAGGCCCACGCCCGGTTCCCCGTCCGTCTCGCAGGAGCCGCTGGCCCACGTCATCGCGAACCCCCGGACCCGCCGCGAAGATCCGTCCATGTCTGCTCCGTCATGTCCCATCGCACCCGTAGCGCCCCTCATCCGCTCACGTCGCCTCACGGCCTGGACGCCACCCCGTCCCGCGGAGATCCCGACTCGACGCGGAGCGGGGTGGCCTGCGAACAAGACTCGTCCGCATCCGATGCGTCACGAAACGTCAAGTTGGCAAGGCACGGTGTGCATGGAATCCGGCCGGTTCACCGCCTGCCGAGTGGCTGACAGGCGCCATCCGAGCGCCAAAGCGTCAGATCAGCGGCGAACCACCCATACCAAGGTGGCATGGTGGCGCTAGTCTCTGCGTAGCGACCTGACCACCCGCTGACCCTGGCTGTCGGCCCGCACCCGAGGAGATGGCGGATGGCCCAGCCCGCCCCTCCCTACACCGTCTCGCCCGATCTCCTTGCCCGCGAGGAGTTCCGCGCCGCCTGCGAGACCCTGGACTTCCAGGCGATCTTCCGCCTGATGCGCAAGTACGACGGCGCCAGCCAGGACCGCGTGTCCTCCCCCGTCCGCGGCCTCACCCAAAGCCGGGTCAGCCGAGTCATGAGCGGCGAAAGCAACATCACCTCACTCGACCTGGTCGAGCGCATCGCCGACGCGCTACGCATCCCCGGCGCCTACTTCCGGCTCGCACCCCGCCCCTGGGAAGCCGAGACGACCAGAGCCGACGCGCCGCCCTCCCCCGCCCTTGCCGGCATCGGCGACCATCACCGCGCCAGCGCCTACGCGACCACGACCGCCGGTGTGAGCATGCCAGCGCCCCGCGAGCCGGCCGGAGACGTTGAGGATCGCAGCCTGACCATCGACATCGAGGTTGCCGAAGACGGATGGGCGACGCTGACCTACCGGCATGAGCTGTACAACGCCACGGCCACGCCGTTCACCAGACTCAACAGGGAGCTGTGGTTCGAGACCACCAACGGCCCGTTGGACATTGAGGCCCTGCCCTCCCCCGACCGCAACATCATCATTCAGCGCGTCCACGACACCAAGCTCAGCGCCCGCTTCGCCTGCCAGATCTTCCCCGCCATCCAGCCCGGGGAATCCGCGACCGTTGGCTACCGCAGCACCGGCGGACGGTTCGTCTACGACCACTACTGGCGTCAGTCGATCGTCCGCCCCACCGGCACGCTCACCATCCGGCTTCGCCACCAAGGCGTCACGTCCCTGACCCGATGCTCGGCGACCGAGGACCGGCCGGACGGTTCGGAGATCTCCGCGGCCGAAGGTCTGTCCTTCGCCCGCGACGAGACCGGAGTCGTCATCGAGCTGACCCGCCGGAACCTACGACCGAATCAGTTCGTGACGCTGCGATGGGACACCGCGCATGCGTCTACGTGACGAGATCGAGCAGACGCTACGGGCATGGGACGCCTACGAGAAGGCCCGGAAGGCGTCACCGGTCATCGACTTCGACTGCGCGCCAACCGCGGCCAAGGCGCCAGCGGCCCCGAGCCGCCTGGGCGTTCACAGCACACTCACCGAGCTGTACGAGCGAGCCGAGGGTGACGGCGACCAGGTCTGCGCCGAGCAGCTCCGCGCCCACCTGGCCTATCTCGGCGCGTTGCTCGGCGAGCGGCCCCCGCTCGACGACTACCTGACCGCCACCCAGGGATGTTCCGCAGCCGGATGGCCCGAGGAGTACGTGACCGCCGTCGGTGAACGCGCCCGCACGGCCCTGGCCGACATCGGGGTTTCCTGGGATGCCACCACCGACCGCCAGCTACGCGACGCCGAAGGACCTGTCGAGGCAGCCGACGCACCCGAGATGATCCGGACCGCCGCCAGCGAGGCAGAGCCCGCCGTCCGCGCCCTTGCCGAAACAGATGCCCCGTACAACCTGGAGATCACGACCGCCGACGTCGACGCCTACTGGGCCTACTGGCTCGACGGCACCGGCCAGGACGTACGTCTCCGCTTCAACCTGCGCAACGCGGCCTTCACCAAGGTCCGCCTACGCCAGTTCGCCCTACACGAGATCCTCGGACACGCCCTCCAGAGCGCCAGCTACACCGCCACCGCCAGCCGCGCCGATGTCCCGTGGCCGCGTCTGCTGTCGGTCCACGTGCCCTATCAGGTGCTGTTGGAAGGCATCGCGCAGGCCATGCCGCTGTTCGTCACCCCCGACGACACCGCCGTGACCGCCCGAGTCCGCCTGGACCACTACCTACAGCTCATCCGCGCCGACCTGCACCGCGCCATCAACGCCGGAATCCCGGTCGCAGACTGCGTAGACCATGCCCGCGCATGCGTCCCGTTCTGGACCACGGACACCATCGCCGACATCCTCACCGACCGCGGCAACGACCCCCAGCTACGCACCTACCTGTGGGCCTACCCCGCCGGCATCGACTGGTTCGTCAACCTCGCCGACACCGCCGACACCGAAACCGTGGGGAAGGTCTTCCGTGCCGTCTACACCCAGCCCAGCACCCCGCACCAACTCACCCAACTCTGGCCGACTGGACCCCGCATCAGCGGACCCGGCGCCCCTCTTCGTCTACGGAAGCCTTCTCTTCCCTGACGTCCTCCGGGCCCTCATCGACCGCGACCCCCACCGCGTCCCCGTCACCGTCACCGGATGGCAGGTTATCGCTCTCCCAGAGCGGATCTACCCAGGACTCATCCGCGAGCAGGCCGCCACCGCCACGGGACACCTATTCGACGACCTCACGGAAGCCGAGTGGAACACCCTCGACGCCTTCGAGGCCGACATCTACACCCTCAGCCGCATCGGCCTGGACCACGACCGCCACGCATGGGCCTACGCCTGCGCCGAGCCCGCCAAGTTCCTCCCCGCCCAGCCATGGAGCCCTGACGAGTTCGCCCGCGACCACCTACCCAGCTACGTCGAGCGTTGCACCGCATGGCGCCGCCGCCACGAGCAAGGCAGGTAGCCCGCACGTTGCCGAAACTCTCGTTTTAGGATCAAGCGCCACCGACGCCGAACCCGCGCCGCGCGACGGCTGCGCGTGGCGCTGGCGCGCCATGCTCGCCGGTGCGTCGCGGTGTGAGGAACGTTCGGGGACTCCCAGGGCACTTCGATCGACCGCGTTCCAGCCGGTCTGAGACGGCAAGGGGCCGAACGCGACACTTGCGCTGCGATGCGCCCGTGGACGCGGGAATCGTGGCACCAAAACCGGCAGATGTTGCAAATCGACCTATCGGACGCCGCGTAAGGCGGCGATTCGGAGTCCTGCAACAATGACGGCTGTCACGGAAGGGGCGACATATGACCGACGGGGGAGCGTCGGCGGACGGACCGCCAAGCGGCGGGACGCCACCGAGCGGCGCGGCAGGCGGGACCCCACCCGCCGGCACACAGCAAGACGGATTCTGGGGACGTATGAGCCGATCCGACGCGGTCCTCGCTGCTGTCGCTGGCGCTCTCGTCACGGGGATATTTGCAATTCTTGTCCTTTTTATTGGTTCGGCTGGAGATGAAAGCCATCCGCCGACCGAGTTGTCTCCCCCGCCAGCGGCAACGCCGCCAACCCAGCCGGCCTCCACATCGACATCCTTTGGCCCTACATCACCTGTATCATCCTCTGACCCCACATCACCTGCAGCCGGAGAAGTCATGGTTGACGATCCGGCAAGGACAGCTACGATTCGTCCATCGTTAATGCCGCCGCGGACAGCAGCCGCCGATCCGGAACCCTCCAGCACTCCACCCCCCAATGGGCCTCAGGAGATTTACCTCAAAGAAATTAAGTCATTGTCGGGTAACCCCAATTACAAAACCTTGCCTGTCAACGGGATTGAGTACATAAACTCACTTTATGCCGATGTCGGACAAGTATGCGATCCTGCGTCGCGCACCTTTGAGTACAATATTGGAAAGACTTACGACTGGCTCCGTGCCGATATTGGCATTTCAGACAACAGCGCCGACCCGAACAAGCGGGTAGAGTTTGCCGTCTATCTTGACGGCGTCAAAGTATTCAATCGGCAACTTGGCTTGAATGAATCTTTCCCGCTAAATGTCCCCGTGACAAACGTTCTTCGACTCAAGCTGGAACAGACTTACATAACCGCAAAGGGGTGCACGCAGGGATACAACGTCTGGGGAAGCGTGCGCCTTGTTGTGGATCCTTAAGCGATTCAGCAGACCGATCTACAATAAATTCTTAATTCGCGATTCGTCCACTTCGCGATGCAGCATGGCGGCCGGGCTGACAGCCGAGGCGCCAGACGGCCATGGACGCTGGTGGACATCAGCGGATGGAGTGCACCAGTTCTACTGACCCGGTGGACGTCCACGGACGTCAGCGGAAGATCCAAATCTAATCACGGATTAGCTGCTCGTCGCCGTCCGCGTGACAAGCACAGGGCTGCCGCGCAGCTTCCGCTCCTCGGCGCTGACGCGCCTGCGGTGCGGGTCTGCTTGCCAACGAACACCTTGGTCAACATCACCCGTCAATCCAAGATCATGACTGCTGACGAGGCCACGGAACCGTTCCGTGCCTGTTTCGTGGACGCTCGTCAGCAGAGGGAGTCAGCTTTCGGGCGACGCAGCTGCCGGCTGGCCTCTTTTCTTGTCTAGACGCTGCCGGAACTCCTCAAAACGCTTCCGCAGGACATAGACATGATCCAGAAGAGCTTCTGCGAATGTCAGTGCGTCCTCCGCGTCTTGACGGCTTACGGATCTACCAGTGAAATGCGCCCCTTCATTGCCGATCACACGGAGCGCGTTAGCCCACTCCGCAAGCATATCGTCAATAAGTCCGCGCTTCTTGAGCTCAGTCAGACCCCGCGCAAGGATCCGTTCCTGAACTCCTAGATCAATGCAAGTCCCCTCAAGGGTGCGACGCACCATCACCGCGGTCGCAGTGTACAACTTGTTTCTGAAACACGTGCGAGCCTCATCCCATTCTCGCCACAGAGTGTGGGGCACCAGCGTGCTGAGCTGTCGCGCGGCAGGGTATACCGTCAGAGGCCGGTCGTCTTCGTCGAAGCCACCGCCATAGTCTTCACGAATTTGCACCATTGCACCATTGCACTTTGCACATTGGATAAGCGTATGTTCAGTAGCGAGATCAACATCCTCCGAGGGCCCTTGCACTACAATCCCACGCACTTCGCCCGCCGTCACGCTCTCACAGAATGGGCATGATATGGCACGCACTTCAGATTTTTCCACCGCTCCCCGAAACACATCAATCCTAGGTCCAGCGCAAACTCACAGCATCTTATAGACGGAGCCGAGAAACCGATCCCATCCTTTCATTGATATGGGTCGCCGTTACAGCCCGAGACCAGTCAGTGAGCTGCCCCTCCAGGAGCTTCCCTATAAGGTCACTTCGCCAGCCGTAGATTTCCGCCGATATTCCTTGAGTCGTAACATTCGGACCGAATGCCGCCTCTGCCACCTTGGCGATTAGTTTAGGGCGCTCCGGATCCCGGTCGTTCCACCCGGGCTCTCGGACTCTCCATCTCTCACCAGTCTCTCGATCCCTCCTATTTGACATCTGCTTGTATAGGTTTGTCCTCTGGGTACTTTCGACTAGGCCGTTTCTGTAGCCATGCTCGATCAGAGACGCCAAAGACATCCCCCACTTTCTTTTCAGCGGCATCAACGACACGAGCGTCACTTGTCGAGGCCATCCTTCCTGAAGTGCCCCCCTGGGAAGTAGGAATTCGGAGGCGAAAGTATAGGCTTCAGCCTCCAGATCACCTTCCCTCCGGGTCTGATGCATGACGAGATGGCCGAGTTCGTGAGCTACAGAAAGCCTGGTTCTTTCCCAGGAAGAGCTGGATCTGGTTACGACAAGAGGCCTGTCCATTGCATATCCGACCCAGGTTGAGAACGCATCATGATACTTCGCGTGAAGCTCAGCAGAAAAGTCCACCGATGCAACATGGACGCCGCTTCTCTCCAAGAGGCGGACTAGGTGCGGGATCGGCTCATCATCAGCAAGGCCGAAGGCCGATCGGCTAATTCTGGCAGCGTCTGCGGGAGAAGTAGATGGCGAGACTCGCGGAACCTTAACATATGGAAGACGAACATCTTCTTCCGCCCTATGAAGAAGATCTCCGATTAGTCTCGCCCAAGCTACAAGCTGATCCTCTTCCCCTCTCGTCATCCCTTTCTTTGCTCTGAAAAGGAGACTTCCTCGTTGAACAGGCGTTACTGGAGGAGACGTGAGGAAGTCGATGGGAAAATCGACCGCATCCGCCAGCGCGGCGATCCTTTTTTGATTAACCTTCGTCGAGAGGCTATTCTCAAGACGAGAATAGCGGTCGGGAGTCAGGTGCGCCTTCTCCGCGACGCCGCTAGATTTAAGTCTTTGGATTACGCGTGCGTCACGCAGTCGTTCCCCGAATACCTCTTGGTCAGCCTCTACCCCCCAGAGAGGTATCATCGTCGTCACGGCCTTCCTCGTCCTGCTTGTCGGTGATCTCTTCCTCGGCGGCCGGTGCCTCCTGGTCCCAGCGTCCTACCACATCGTCCAGGTCGTCGTCATCATTTGCCGAGCCTGGTGGTGCTATCTGTCGCAGCGGCACCACGTTCGGTGAGATCTCTATTTCATTCACAATCGTCTGATAGTCAGGTTCGCCGCCCACTGACGCTACCTGCGCAACACTGAAACAGCTCAGCTTTCCTTCAGCTTTTTCTTCTTCGTTGTTCCAGATCCACTGATAGTCCCAGTAGACAACGAAGAAGGCGATGGAATTGCCAAACAGATCCACCTCTGCGATCGACTCATCTCGATCAAGCTGATCATCGAACTCAAAGAGGCTTACCTCGTTCTGCAATGCCGGAACTTTCTTGACGCGGGGCCGCTTCCTGAGCGGAGCTGTGACGCCCTCGGAACCGAAAGTCACGCGGACCCAGTCTTGGCCATACGCTGTGACTGCCAGTCCGTCTGCCGCCAGTTCGGCCGACGGGAGCGCCAACTCAATCAACTTGTCCCGCATCATCCCCGACATCGTGCCGCCTTTCGGCGGACGCCGACGTGGTCCGTATAGGCCGGTCGAGTCGTTGACAGCATCTGCGGCGAGGCATCTCAGCACGGCAAGGCCTCGCCCATGGTTGTCCACGAGCGACCTCAGCGCTGGTGGTGACGTCATGAGACAAGTTTGTACCCTATTTTTCACCATCCGGCAAAGATGATCTTAATCCTTGGCGCGTCCGCTCCCCACCCTCCGTTCAAGTGGTCAGGGCTACCCGTAGGTCCTCTCCGGTCCTGTCCCGGGGTCGGGTGGCCGCGCCGCGCGGGGCACAGGTGCCCAAGCTCGTGCCCTGCGGGCAGGGGGGCCGGGCCGACAGTCCATGCGGACATACGGCCGCGGACACTGATAGGCACCAGCGGACGGAGCGCATCAGGCCCGCTGGCCCGGTGGACGACGACGGCCGATCCAGCCCCGACTACAGGTAGCTGCGCCGGTGACTCCAGTTGAGTGCCCATTCCCCGGCTGGGCGCCCGATGATCTGACGGGACAAAGAAATGGGAGGCACGACGACCACCGGCCCGTGGGCGGAAACGGCCGCTGACGCCTCGTGATCCGGCCCGGGTTCTGCCCGCCATGTGCCCGTGAACCATGGTCAACAGTGGGATTCCGTGAGACTCACCGGGACCACACCCCGACGATCACGGCGAAGCATCCGGCCAGGTCAGGCAATGTTCACCGAGGTCAGGAGGACCACATGGCGCCGGGCCGATCGGCAGCCCGCGTAGTTTTCAAGACCGCCGCCATCGGCCACTAGGCGAGCCCTCCTGACCTCGCGGTTCAGGCGGTTGCGCCCCGGTTCGCCCGGTGTGCCGTTCCGTGCCTGCTCCGCGTGGCCGTCCGTGCCGTCGCCGGACGGGCGGCCATGGTCGAGTATCGCAGCTTCGGCCGCGGGAGTGCCGAGCGCCTGTTCAACGGGGGCCGGTAGCGAAGGGATTGCCGCTGCGCGGCGGAGGGCACGCCGAGATGGTGACCAGAAGCGACGTCCCGCAGACCACGAACCGGTCGGCCGCCGCGGCGGCCGGCTGCGGCGACGACGACCGGACTGTTCCGGAGGTCGACGACGCGACCGCGGTTGCTACCGGCAAGCTGAGCGAGGCACTGGAGTGGGTGGAACGGGCCCGCGGCGCGTTGTACTCGTTCCATCATCTTTCCGGGCGTGCCGACATCATTCTGGGCGAGGCACTCGAGGCACTGCGGGAGGCCGGTCACGAGCGTGTTGCCGCCGAGGTCCGGAAGGAACTGCACGGGCGCAATGTCCTCGATGGCAGGTGGACCTTCCAGATCGTCGAGGAGTACGACGCGCTGTACTACCGGCCCTTCGTGACGACGGAGGAGCGGGTGCGCGGTCAGCTCGTCGGCGGGCACCGGCATGTTCACGAGGCCCGGATGAAGGCCGACGAGCGCACCGGGGCCGGGCGCGACCGCTGGGGGTCAGGCGCCTGACCCCCGGTGGGTCCCGGGCCACCGGAGGACCACAGGCCGTCCACGTCGTCGCAGGCGGGCCGTTCGAGTGCGAGCGCGGCGGCCGTCATCATCGGCTCGATGCCCCGCAGGATGTCGATGTAGGCCGCGCGGGCGGCGAGCGCGATGCCGGCGATCATCTCCGGCATCGGGCCGGTCCCGGGGCCCGTGGTCCCGGGCCTCGTGGCCCCGGGCCCCGCGTCGGTGCCACCCGCGTTGGCGCCCCCCGCGTCAGTGCTTCGCAGCAGGGCCAGACCCGCCGGGCCGCCCCTGCCCGGGGTCAGGTCGGGGGCCGGTGGTCGGCCGGCGGCGCCGAGGGCGTCCGCGAAACGGCGGTACCAGAAGCACAGGCCTTCGATGTCCTGGGAGAGGGCGGCCCGAGCCGCCGGGAAGGCAGCGCCGAACGCGGTACCCCTGTCGATCTCCGGCAGGTCCGCGGGCCAGGGGACGTCCCCCTGTCGCAACAGCTGGGCCGTGCGGCGGATGCGCTGGGCGCCGGCGACGATCATCATCAGGGCGTCGATGTCGAACCGCTCCGGCGGGTCCTCGACGAGGAAGTGCCGCACGGCGTCGTCGAGGAGCCGTCCGGCGCGAACGGCGCCGCGGGCGGCGCGGGCCGCCTCGTCCGGCGTCCGGCCGGGTTGCCGTTGTTCGTGGGGCAGGTTGGAGGCGGCGAGGACGAGGAAGTGTACGGCGCTCAGGTAGGCGGCCCGGGCCCGAGCCCGCAGGACGGCGACCGCGCCGCGCGGCCACAGCAGCGCACCGGCCGCGATGCTGACGGCGAACCCGATGATCACATCCTCGATCCGGACGATCCCGATCCGCCATCCCTCGGGCTCCACGATGTTGAACAGCAGGATCACCGTGGCCGTGAAGCCAGCCTGCCCGAGCGCGAAGGCGCCCAGCCGGCGCGCGTAGCTCCCGAGGAAGACAGCGAGCGGGAGCAGTGCCCACAGGCCTGCGGTCGTGTCGCCGGCGACAATGACCACGAGGCCGCCCGCCGCGATGCCGATCACGGTGCCCGCCAGCGCCCGCAGGGCGGCCGAGGTGGTTGCCATCGCGTTGGTGCGCAGCACGGACAGGGTCCCCAGGACCACCCAGAACGCGTGGTCGACACCGACGACCTGGGCTATGACCACCGCGAGCGCGATCCCCAGGGCCTTGCGCACACTGTTGCGGAACCACACCGAGCGGGTGCTGGCGTAGCCGACGGCGAGATCGGTCGCCACCCTTCCTCGCTCCCGGGCCCAGCTCCGCAGCCGGGTCAGCTCCGTCGCGGGCAGGCTGCCGGGCACCCGGCCTGGACGGCGGCTGGGAGCGGTGGCCTTCAGGACGTTCAGGGCCAGATCACGGGTGCCGCGTGCCAGCCGGCGCAGGCGGAACGCCTCCGCGGCTGCGACCGCCGGGGGGCTGTGCACTGGCACGTCGGCCGCAGCGGATGTCCCCCACTCGCCAGGATGGTCGGCGCCGGCGGCCCGTGCCGGGGATGCGGGGACGTCCTGACTCCGGAGGTATCGCAGGAGTGCCGCGCGCATGGCCCGTTCGGACCGTTCCAGCCGGGCCATCCCGAGGCGGTCGTCGGTCTGGTGGGCGTCACCGGGCCGGGGCCCGCCCCGGGATCTGTGCCGGAGTCCGCGCCGGTGGTGCCGCGAGGGCTCGATCCTGGTCGCGACCGCACGCAGGGTCGCCGCGACCGCCTCGTGGACCTCGGCGGCCTCGGCGGGAAAGCAGGCCCGGGCGGTCCGGTCCCGCTCGGGCCAGGGCAACGCGAACGGGAGCAGCCAGTTGAGGTCGATGAAGACGTAGCCGAGTGCCGCGGCCCGTCCACCCAGCCCGGTCGGGCGGTGGGCCGTCGCGGCGAACTCCCGCCGCAGCCGCAGCAGTTCCGTCCAGACCCGCGCTGTCTCGTCAGCGTCGGGGTCCGCCTCGTCAGCGTCGGGGTCCGCGCCGGCGTGCTCGCCGCCGGCGGCAGGCTCCCGGCTGGCGGTGTGCTCCCGGCTGGCGGCAGGCGGCCAGGTCACGCCGTCGGCGAGGGCTCGGGAGGCGGCGGCGATGTTGGCACGCAGCCTGTCGGGTGGGCGGCGTGGCCACAGCACCAGCACGGCGGCGATCGACGCCGCGGCGCCGAGCCCCCACCCGGCCAGGCGCTCGGGGATCGCCGCGAGCGGGCCGGGCGTCATCACTGACAGCACGAACGCGAGCAGAGCGGAGCGGCCCGCAACCGCGACATAGGGGTTGAGAACCCCGGCGAACATGACGACGAAGGAAACGACCGCCGAGGCGACGGCCGCCAGCACCAGTACCCGCGAGCAGAGCGTGCCCAGCACGATCAGCAGCGCACCGCTCGCCGTGAGCATCAGGTAGGCGCGCAGCCGTTCCCGCCTGGCGCCTTCGAAGTCGACGAACTCGAGCAGCGCGATGACCCCGAACCAGGCGAAGAGGCACATCCGCACGTTGCCGACGAACGCGATCGCACCCACCAGGACGACGGGCGCCACGATCGCGACCCGGGCCGCCGAGGTGAGGCAGAAGTGCCCGGGGTCATGGGTGCCCAGCCACCGCAACCACCGCCACCGTCGCCGTCGCATCGGGGTAGGCGCTACCCGGCTGGGAGCTCACGATGCGCGTACCGCCGGATCGCTCGCCCCGGCCGGATGGTCCGGCCCCACCGGGGCGAGCGTTCAGGCGCGTGGATCAGGCCTGGGTAGCAGCGGCTGCTCAGGCGTCCCGACGCTTCGCGGCGATGAGACCGGCTGCCAGCAGAACCAGGCAGACCACCGTGAAGTAGACCAACGATCCCCAGGGGCCGAAGGGCAGCCCCTCGATGACCGGCGGGCCGTCGCTGGCCTCCGGCTGGCCCGCGACGATGAAGTTGTTCCCGACGATGAAGGGCAGCCAGTCCCGGATGTGATCCCCGATCCGGGGGATGACGGGCAGCAGGCTCTCGGCGAGGAACAGGTACACCAGCATGATCACGATTGCGCCGGCCGTGTGCCTGATCAGCAGGGCCAGGCCGATCGCGAAGACCGCGGCGAGCAGGTAGATCAGCCCGACGCCGAAGACGTTGCGGTACTCCTGGCTGGTGTCCAGCGCGAGCGGAGCATCAGGCTGGATGACCTTCGCGAGGCCCCAGGACCCGATTGCCGTGATCTCCCCGACGATGCCGGCGAGACCGGCGACGACCACGGTCTTCGCCAGCAGCGCGGGGGTACGGCCGGGGACAGCGAGGAACGTCGACCGGATCGTCCCGAACCGGTACTCGGTGGTGACGGTCAGCGCCGCCATCACCATCATCACGACGAGCCCGAAGTTGTAGGCGAACTGGGTGGTCGCCGGCGTAAGGCTGTCCAGGTCGTCCGATGTGGTCGCCGCGCTGAAGATGGCGGTGAGGCCGACGGTCAGCGCCACCGCGATGATCATGCACCACCACGGGGAACGGGTGGAGAAGAGCTTGATCCGCTCGACAGTCAGCAGCGTCATGGCTTACCCGCCCTCCGGGCCTCGGCCCCGGGCTGCGGGGCAGGTGGGGCGGGCGCCCCGGCCGGGCCTCCGGAAACCCCAGGGGTGACTGGACCCGGCAGCACCGGGCCGGTGCCGGAACCGGGCGGTGGCACGGTGCCCGGCGGCGGGAAGGCCGCCGATGGCCCGCCCGGGCCACCTGGACCGCCTGGCCCGCCCGGCCCGCCCGGCGCAGCACCAGCCGCGGTGTGGCCGCCCGCCTGGTACTCGACGTCCCCACCGGTCATCTGGATGAAGGCCTGTTCCAGGGAGCCGCGGGACTCGGTGAGCTCGTGCAGCACCAGGCCGACCGTGCCCGCCAGCTCGCCGACCTGCTCGGTGGAGGTGCCCCGGACGACCAGCGCCGCTGGGGAGTCCTCGGTGGCCGGAGCCTCCTGAACTGCCAGGCCCTGCCCGGTCAGCACGCCGTAGAGACGGGCCAGCTCAGGCCCGCGCACTCGCACCGAGGAGTCGGAGGCCGACTCGATGAAGCTCTTGGTACTGGTCTGGGCGATGAGCCGACCGCGACCGATGACGATGAGTTCCTGCGCCGTCAGCGCCATCTCCGACAGCAGATGGCTGGAAACGAACACCGTGCGGCCCTCGTGCGCCAGCCGGTGCATGAACTGGCGGATCCAGAGAATGCCCTCCGGGTCGAGACCGTTCACGGGCTCGTCAAAGAGAAGGACTCCGGGGTCGCCCAGCAGCGCGACCGCGATGCCCAGGCGCTGGGCCATTCCGAGCGAATAGCCCCCGGCCCGGCGTCCGGCGACGCCGGTGAGGCCGACGATCTCCAGCACCTCGTCGACCCGCTTCGCCGGAATGCGGTTGGCCGCCGCCATCCAGCGCAGGTGCGACCGCGCCGAGCGATTGGGGTGCACCCATTTCGCCTCCAGCAGCGCGCCCACCTCACGCAGCGGCTCCTTGAGATCCGCGTAGCGGCGGCCGCCGATGCGGACGTCGCCGGCCGAGGGGTGGTCGAGCCCGAGGATCATCCGCATTGTCGTCGACTTCCCGGCGCCGTTGGGGCCGAGAAAACCGGTCACCTTGCCGGGCTGAACATTGAATGTCAGGGCGTTGACCGCTGTGGTCCGCCCGTAGCGCTTCGTCAGCCCGCGTGCCTCGATCATCACGCTCCTCTCATGGTCCGAGTCGGGCTCCGGCGGCCCCGTCTGCCCGCCGCCGCTGACCAGATGGTTGCATCGCCAGCCGACACTTCCGGAGCATGGGGGTCACCGAAAGACATGTGGCCTGTCGGGAGCCCGACAGGCCACATGTTTCCGGTCGCCGCCTGAACAAATCCCGTCCAGTACACACGGGACGGAACTCGTCGGCCATCGGGCTGTCCCCCGAGGCCAGGGTACGGTCAGCCGGAATGTCGCTCGGACGCGCCGAGGCGCCCACTGGCATGATCTGGCCGGCGCACGGGCCCGGGTACGTGCCCGCAGGCGGCTGAGCTCGGTTCGGAGAGGAGCGGGGCCCGGCGCAGGCGCCGGGCCGCACCGCCTCAGCCAGCTGCCCCGGAAGGCGCCCCCGCCACGGCGGCCGGCCTCAGGTCGAGGCCCGTGGCCAGCGCGCGCCACTGCTCGCGCGGCAGATCCCTGCCCCCGGTGAGGAGCTGCACGGCCACGTGGTTGGCGCCGGCAGCGCGGTGCTCGTCGAGCCGTGCCCGGACAGTCTCCATGTCGCCCCACGCGACCAGTGCGTCAACCAGGCGATCGCTGCCACCCGCCGTGAGATCCGCGTCGGTGAAGCCGAGCCGGCGCAGGTTGTTCGTGTAGTGCGGCAGGTCGAGGTACGGCGAGAGAGCGGCCCGGGCGATCCCCCGGGCACGGTCGGAGTCCGCCTCGAGGACGACCTTCTGCTCGGGGGCGAGGAAGGCGCCCGGCCCGAGGATCTCCCGTGCCCGCCCGGTGTGCTCCGGAGTGACGAGGTAGGGGTGCGCGCCGGCGGAACGCCGGGCGGCCAGCCCGAGCATGCGCGGCCCGAGGGCGGCCAGCACCCGGGCGGACTGCGGGATACCGACCGCGTCGAGCGCATCCAGGTAGGAGACGACGGCGTTCAGCGGACTGCTGTAGCGCCGACCGGTCATGGCCTCGACCGCGCGCGCGTGCCCCGCGCCGATGCCGAGCAGCAGGCGCCCGGGGTGCGCTTTCTCGAGCATGCCGTAGGTGTCTGCCAACAGGTCGACCGGCTCGGTCCAGATGTTGAGGATCCCGGTGCCGACGCACAGGTGCTCGGTGGCTTCCAGCACCGCTGCCGGCAGCTCGAGGTCCGCCGTGGCGCCGCCCAGCCAGACCATGCCGTAGCCCAGCTCCGCGAGCTCCTGAGCGGTGTCGCGGCGCTCAGCCGTGCCGTGTGGCCACTGCCCGGCGGACATCCAGAGCCCGGTCCTGGCGACATTCATGGTCACTCGTGATCCCTTCTCGCTGGTCACATCGTCGTCGTCGACGCCGCGATCCGATCGGGTCGTCCTTACCCGATGCCGCGCTCCTCCTCACGTCTCGGTGTGGTCCTGCTGGATGTGCCATCGGCGTCGAGCGATGGACATCGGGGACATCTGTTCCGTTGATGTGACGAGTCGGCTGGCCCCCGGATCGCCGCCGCCGGAGTTCCGGGAAGACCGGAACACGTGCCTCCGGAGAAACTGACGGGGTTTTCGCCCGGGAGCCGGTGTAGCGCCACAGCAGCGGCTCGGGTGAGATGGGCCCTGTGACGACCATAGCCAGCAGAGGGGACAATCGTCACCGTCAGCACGGACCGAGTGACCCCCGCGCGACGGTCGACCGGCCGGTGCCGGGTGGCAGCAACCCAGGTAGCGGCGTTGGCACGGCCCGCCCGGGTGCCCTTCCGCACGTACCCCGACGACCGGCCCGAACGGGCCGGTCAGGCATCTCACCGATCACCGCGAGGCCCCTGGACATCCCGCGCCTGTAACGGAGCCCGTCGCGCGCCCGAGCGCGCAGGGTCGCCGCCAGGCTCCCTCGGGCGCTCCGCTCCCGCCGACTGTCAACAGGGCGTCCACAGGCAGCCCGTGGGCGGCCCGTGGTCTGATCATCGGGCGTATGCCTATCCACCAGGCATTTCGCGGCACGGCGAGCCCGTGGACACCTGCGGGACCGATGCGGGCGTCCACAGCTCTCCACACACTTTCCACAAGTTATCCACAGGCTGTGGTGAACTCGGATGGCGGGGCCGGCACATCCGGCGATACGGGACGTCCGCGCGCCACCGGAGGGGCCCGGCGGTGCGCGGTGCGCGGAACGGGTACTCGGGCCCCGGGCGGATGCGGGGGCACGTCCTCAGGCGGGGATCTGCAGGTCGGGAACCGCGATGGTCTGCGACGCGGCGGCCTCCGGGCGAAGGTCGTCGAGGTCCAGCGGATGCGCGGGCGGCCCGGCCACGACCACCCGGGAGGTCACCGTGAGGTCCGGGCCCACATGGAGCAGTTCGCCACTGGCCATGAGACGCCAGCGCGGGTCCTCGTCCATGCGCTCGCTCTCCACCACCACCGCCGGCCGGGTCGTCAGGTCGAGCGACCGGACCCGGATCTCGCTGAACGGGCTGGCATGGTCGAGGTGGCGCTGGTTACGCCCGCCCGGTGCCCGCTGGAGCACGTGTAGCCCGTTCGTGTCCGGGTACCGCAACGCCCACAGGTCGTGCCGGGTCGCCAGCACCATGTTGATCGAGTAGAGCGGGAGGTGTTCGGCGATCCAGTTCGCGGCGGCGGTGATGCCCTCGCCGACGTCACCGTCCCGAGCCGCGATCTCCCTGGTGATCAGGGTGAAGTACCGCTCCGAGTCGGTGTCGCCCGCCACGCCCGCGCGGGCTTCGCCGAGTTCGGCGTCCAGTTTGTCCAGGCCCTCGATCACGCCGTTGTGCGCGAAGATCCGCCCTTCCTGCAGGAACGGGTGGGTGTTGCGGTCGTCCACCCGCCCCGTCGAGGCGTGCCGGACGTGCGCGACGAACGTCGAGGAGACCACCTGCTGGCCCTCCCGCGCGAACGCGGTGTCGGCGCGGGAGTGAATCGCCTGCCGGGCCACCCGCGGAGTGCCATCCGCCTCGAAAGCGCCGAAGCCGGCGCCGTCCGGCGGGCGACGGGTCTGCGCCCGCGGGTTGTCCGGCGCGTCGAGCAGCCAGAAGGTCGCCTCGATCCGCTCGGGGCCGCTGCTCATGGCGAACAGATGGCACATACAAGACCTCCCCGCGCCCCGGTGCGTACCGCGAGCGCTGATCAACCGGCCACATGGTCACAGCCACCAGAATCCGCTGGCGCACAGGGGCCCGCGGGCAGGGATGCCCGTCCCGCCCGAAATCCTGCACGCTGCCCGGAACCTGCCCAGGATCACCTCTGTCACGCCGGAACCGAGCGCCTGCCGACCACCAGCGGGCCACCCCGTACCCGCACCCCGGCCCCGGGTTGCGCCCGACCGGTATCCGACCGGACCCGCGCCACGCCCACGGGCGGGTCAGCCACCCCGCCACAGGGCCCTCAGCCAGCCAGTATCCGCCTGTTCCGCCCCCGCCCCCGCCCCACGCGCAGGACGCGGGCCGGACGCGGGCCGGGTTTGCGCTGTGCCGACGGAGAACCCCTGCGGACAGAATCCGTCCGCCGGCCCGGGCACACTGATGGGCATGCTGGAGACCTCCGCGCGGCTGCTCCGGTTGCTCTCGCTGCTACAGACCCAGCGCGACTGGTCGGGCCCCGACCTCGCCGAGCGGCTCGGCGTCACTCCTCGCACCGTCCGGCGAGACGTTGAGAAGCTGCGCGGCCTGGGCTATCCGGTGCATGCCGCCTCCGGTGTCGCCGGCGGGTACCGCCTCGGCGCGGGTGCGCGACTCCCTCCCCTGCTCCTCGACGACGACGAGGCGGTCGCCGTGGCGGTGAGTCTGCGCACGGCCACAGCCGGCTCGGTCGAAGGCATCGCGGAGTCGTCCGTCCGCGCCCTGAGCAAGTTGGAGCAGGTGCTGCCGGCCAGACTGCGGCACCGGGTGCAGGCCCTGCATTCCGTCACCGTGCCTCTGCACGGCACCAACCCCTCCGCGGTCGACCCGGAGGTGCTGATGGCCGTCGCCACCGCCTGCCGCGAGCACCAGGTTCTGCGGTTCGACTACCGCGACCACGACGGCGCACAGACGTCCCGCCGCACCGAGCCGCACACCCTCGTCCACACCGGCTGGCGCTGGTATCTCGTCGCCTGGGACCTCGCCCGCGACGACTGGCGCAACTTCCGGCTCGACCGGATCTCGCCGAAGACCCCGACAGGCCCGGCATTCCCGCCGCGGGAGCCACCGGCGGACGACATCAGGGACTACGCCTCGTGGTCCGTGTCGACCGCGGGCTATCGCTTCCAGGCGCATGTGCGCTTCCACGCGGCCGCCGAGGTGATCGCCCGCTCCACCACACCGTCCACCATGACCATCGAACCGGTGGATGACGAGACCTGTCTGGTCCGGACCGGCTCCAACTCGCTGGACTCGCTGGCCCTCTACCTGTCCCTCCTCGGCGTGGACTTCGAGGTGCTCGAGCCGCCGGAGCTGGTCGAACACGTCCGGGTGCTGGCCGGCCGGCTGGACCGGGCCAGCCGGCCGCGCGACCTTCCCGACCAGCCAATATGATGGGAAACGGACATCGGCGATCCGTACGCCGGCTATCCCGTAGAGCCATGATCGGTTCCCACCGTGACGGTCGTGGCGGCGCGCAGGCGGCGCCCGGAGGGCACGATGAGCAGCACGCTACCCACGACGACCGGCCCGGACCGGCAACCGCCGCTCCCTGACCCGCTGCCGTCCGGCTGGTCCGCGGGGTTCGCGGGGTCCATGGGGTTCGCGGGGTCCATGCCGGGCCACGGCACCTCCGCACCCGGCGCCGTCACCACCGCACCCTGGGACGCGATCTTCACTCCGCTCGCCACCACCGACCCGTACGAGATCAGCGGCTATCCGCTCCAGGCACGCATCGGTGAGGGCGGCATGGGCGCCGTCTACCTCTCGCGCACTCCCGGTGGGCGTCCGCTGGCGGTCAAGGTCGTGCGCCCGGAGTTCGCCACCGACCCCGACTTCCGCGCGCGTTTCGCCAAGGAGGTCGCGATTGCGCAGCGGGTGCAGGGCCCGTACACGGTGCCGGTCATCGACGCGGACGCCGCCGCCGCGCGCCCGTGGATCGCGACCGCCTACGTACCCGCCCCATCCCTCGCGATTGCCGTGGCCCGCACCGGCGCGCTGCCAGCACCGAGCGTCCTGCTGCTCATCGCCGGCATCGCCGAAGCGCTCGAGTCCATCCACCGGGCCGGTGTCGTCCACCGCGATCTGAAGCCCGGGAACGTCATCCTCGCCCCGGACGGCCCACGTGTCATCGACTTCGGGGTCGCCCGCGCCATCGACGCCGCGACCGCCGCGATGACCCAGACCGGGGCCCGGCTGGGCACCCCGGCGTTCATGGCACCCGAGCAGGTCCAGGGCCGGCAGCTGGACCAGCCGGGCGATGTGTTCGCGCTCGGCGCCACCGCCTACTTCGCCCTCACCGGACGTCCCCCGTTCGGGGTGGACGCGGCGGTGTTCCACCGCATCGAGCACCAGCAGCCCGACTGGGACGGCTGCCCGGACGATCTGCGCGACATCCTGGCGCGGTGCATGGCGAAGGACCCAGCCGCGCGCCCGACCCCCGCCGAGCTGATCACCCTCTGCGGCTCCACCAGCCCCGTCGGACGTCTCACCGCCGGCACCGGCCAGCACCCCGACAGCGGCTGGCTGCCACCCACCGTCGCCGCGGAGATCACTCGCTACCGGCTCGCGCCGGTACCGGCGTCCCCTCCCCCGAACGGGGGACCGCCGGAGCCACCGACCTATGTTCCCGGCGCGGCGTCCGCGGGGCCGGCCGGGGCGACGGGTACCCCGCCGGCGCGGGCCCCGCGCGGCGGCCCACTCGGCCCATCCGCCAGGCCGTCCCGCGGGCATGGCGGCACCCGCCGGCCGTCGTTCCTCGGCGCCGTGGGCGCGGTCGCCTTCATCGTGGTGTGCGCACTCGCCGCGATCCTGCTCACCCGCTCCGGCGCCCCATCCCCGTCAGCCCCCATGGAAGCCTCGGCCGGTGCACCCGGCCCGCCCCCGGCGACGGAGTTGCCAGGGCCCGTGGATCCGAAGGGCGGCGGACCCGGCGCCGGCGTGACCGCACCCGGACCCGCGTTCCCCAGCCCCGACCCCGGTCAGGCCGGCCTGCCGCCGCCAGGCCCGGGGTCGGTCAACGCGCCAGGCGGTGGAGCCGGCACCGCGCAGAACCAGCCCGGCACAGCACCGGGCCCTTATACACATCCCCGAACCCACGAGACCAGAACGGAACGCGTATGCGGTCTTCTGC
>NZ_JBFLUG010000410.1:0-1227 GCF_041008525.1 Parafrankia sp. FMc2
CGCCGACGCCACCCCGTCCGGGGGGGCGTCGGCGGGTGGGCAGGGGTGGGGATGACGACGGGTCAGGTGCAGGTGGAGGTCGTGGAGACCTCGACGTTGGGCGACCGCAGCTATCTGGCCCACGACGGGCGGGTGGCGGTGGTCATCGACCCGCAGCGCGACATCGACCGGATGCTGGCGCTGGCGGGCCGGCTCGGGGTGCGGATCACCCATGTCGCGGAGACCCATCTGCACAACGACTACGTCTCCGGCGGGTTGGCGCTGGCCCGGCTGACCGGGGCGCGGTATCTCGTCGCGGCCGCGGACCCGGTGGCTTTCGACCGGGTGGCGGTCGCCGACGGCGACGAGGTGGTGGTGTCGCCGTCGCTGCGGCTGGTGGTGGTGGGCACGCCGGGGCACACGTTCACCCACCTGTCGTTCGTGCTGGCCGGCCCGGACGGGCCGGTGGGGGTGTTCACCGGCGGGTCGCTGCTGTTCGGGACGACGGGACGCACCGACCTGCTCGGTCCGGACCATGCGCACACGCTGGCAGAGCGTCAGCATGCGTCGGTGCGGCGGCTGGCCGATGCGCTGCCGGGCGGGGCGTGGGTGTGGCCGACGCACGGCTTCGGCAGTTTCTGTTCGGCGACGCAGGCGGACGCGGCGGCGTCGACGATCGGGCGGGAACGGACGGTGAACCCGGCGCTGCGGCTGGAACGCGACGACTTCGTCGCCGAGGTGCTGGCCGGGTTGGACGCCTACCCGGCGTACTACGCGCACATGGGTGCCCGTAACGCCGCCGGTGCGGCGCCGGTGGATCTGACGCCGGTGCGCCGGGCGGCGCCGGCGGAGCTGGGGGCGCGGCTGGCAGCCGGCGAGTGGGTGGTGGACCTGCGGTCGCGGACCGCGTACACGCAGTGCCATCTGGCGGGCACGCTCAGCCTGGGGCTGGACGGTCCGATGGCGACGTGGCTGGGCTGGCTGGCGCCGTGGGAGGCGCCGATCACGCTGCTCGCCGACACGGAGGCCGATCTGGCACAGGCGCAGCGGGAGCTGGCGCGGATCGGGATCGACCGGCCGGCCGCGGCGGCGACGGGCAGCCCGGCGCGGTGGGCGGGCGGGGAGGCGCGGCGGCTCGCGGCGCTGCCGACGGCGACCTTCGCGGAGCTGGCCGCGGCCCGGGCGGGGACGCCGCCGCGCGGGCTGCCCCCGGCGCAGGTGATCCTCGATGTGCGCCTGGGTGGGGAG
>NZ_JBFLUG010000411.1:0-1225 GCF_041008525.1 Parafrankia sp. FMc2
CAAGCCGCGAGCTGACGGTCATCTGCGGGCGCCGGTGAGGGCGGTGCGGTGTGGCTGCGCGCGTCGGCGCGGAGGGCGGTGAACACGACGTCGGACAGCCGGCGGCGCAGCAGACGGACGGCTTCGGTGCGGGTCTTACCGCGGGCGAGCTGACGGTCGACATAGTCCTTGCCGGGGCCGACGCCACGGATCTGGGTGACGGCGATCATGTGGAGGGCGGTGTTGATGGTGCGGTTCCCGCCACGGTTGAGCCGGACCTTCCCCGAGCTGTTGCCGGACCAGACCGGGATCGGCGCGGTGCCGGTGAACCGGGCGTAGGCGTCCTTGTCCCGGAACCGGTGCACACCCGCGGTCTCCCCGAGGATCATCGCCGCGCCCAGCACTCCGCACCCGGGAACAGCCAGCAGCGACGGAGCGAGCTGGCGGACGAGGATCCGTAGCTCGGCTTCCAACCCGTTGATCGTCCGGGTGAGCTCGCGGATGCGGTCCACGAGCTCGCGGGCGAGGCGGGCCACCAGGCCGCGGTGCGTCCGCAGTCGGTCGGCCAGGTCGTCCATGACGTTGTAGCGGCGCAGACCGCGGGAGGGCACGTGCAGGGTCGGGTCGAGTTCGTGCAGGTGCCAGCGCAGCCGGTTGACCGCCCGCGTGCGCTGGCGGACCAGGTCACGGCGGTAGTCGACCAGCAGCTTGACCTGGCGGGTCGGCCCGTCCAGCTCGGCGACCGGAAGGTCGTCGTGGCGCAGCGCGGCGATCGCGACGGCCTCGGCGTCGATCGGGTCGGACTTGCCTGGCTGCCGGCCGCCGCGGCGAGCCCCGGCCATGAGCCGGGTCGGTACCCGTACCACCCGCAGCCCCGCGCCGAGCAGGTCCTGCTCCAGCCTGCGGGTCAGGTGCCGGCAGTCCTCCAACGCGAAGGTCACCCGCTCCCACCGGCCCGCCCAGCACACCAGATCAAGATGGCCCTCGCTGGTGGCAGCCACGGTCTTCTCCCCGAGGCGGCGGCCCACCTCGTCGACCGCGACGACCGTGTGTGTCCGCTTGTGGGAGTCCACCCCAACTGTGATCATGCATGCTCCGTCCTGGCTGGCCGACATGTGATCGACGGCCGGGCGGATGGTGGGCACGCCTCAATCGGGCAGACAGCACGCTCCTATCAGGCCACACCGGCCGCCAGGCCGTGACCCGGCGAGGCCGCACATCGCTGGACAAGCCACCAGCCGAAGCC
>NZ_JBFLUG010000412.1:0-1223 GCF_041008525.1 Parafrankia sp. FMc2
CCAGCAACGCCGCGCCCGCTACACCGCCTCCCGTTCCACCCGCCCCCAGTGGCTACCCACGGTTACCGCCCGTCCGAAGGTCGCGTAATCGGACCAACACAGATTCCGGTCAACTGCGAAGAGCCGCTTTGGCAAGGATGTACGGTGAACGTACGGCAGCCGCGAGAACCGTTTTGTGGTTCTCGACTCACGGAGCCGGTAGCCCCAGCGTTCGGACTCCACGGAGGACTCGCATGCTCTTTCGCCAGCCGCGAGGACGATTTGGGCGCCTCCTGGCCGCTCTCATGACCTCGACCTCTCCCCTGGACGACGGCCCCGCGCGCCCGCGCCCCCCGATCGGACGTCCGGCAGGCACCTCGTCGGCCGGTGCGCCTCGGCGGCCGGCGAAGAAGTCAACTCGCAAGGTCCGCTGAGGGCAGACTGGCAGAGTTCCGCGGCCACATCGACGCGAACACCGCTCGGATCCCGAACTACGGCGAGCGGCGCCGCTGCGGCGAGGCCATCTCCAGCGCCACCGCCGAGTCCGCCGTCAACCAGATCATCAGCAAACGCATGGTCAAGAAACAGCAGATGCGCTGGACACCCCGCGGCGCCCACCTACTCCTCCAGGTCCGCACCCGCGTCCTCAACGACCAGCTCGCCGACGACTTCGCCCGCTGGTACCCCACCAGCCCACCCACGAGGACGCCGAGACGATCATGGGCGCGGCGTAGCCTCCCACGGTTTGTCCCGCTCTCCCTTCTGTCTCCTGACCGCCTTGATCGCGGCGATCCTCGCCTACGCCGACGGCGCGTCCCTGCCCACCTCGGCGCGTACGGGAGGCCGGGCCGTCGCGACCGTCCTGCTGGCCGCGGTCGCCGCCTGGCGTGGACTGTGATCATCCCTCCGGTGTGAGAGCTTGCCTGTCGAGCCGTGCATCGGCCTGGTGCCCGGGAAATTCCAGTCCCAGGCTCGAGGGACGGACTGTGTGGCTCTGTCCGCGGTCAAGGACAGCAGCAAGGGGTGCGGTCCGAAGTCACGAACACAGGCCGCCGGTGTCGCTGGGATGCGGTCGGCGCCGACGAACATGTGCGGTCGCATCTCGCGGACAGAACCAGTGTCCATGGCCATGAAAAAGTGGCTCTGGCACAAATTCCGTGACGGCCCGGTGGGCGGGCCGCACGAGGCGTCGTGGATCATGGCGAGTGGCTGTCCTTGACCCGATCCATGTCCTGTTCCCTCAC
>NZ_JBFLUG010000413.1:0-1199 GCF_041008525.1 Parafrankia sp. FMc2
TACACAAAGCGGCGGCGACGTGTGCGGGTGGGTGGTGGTGGCCGTCCCCAGACCCAGGGCTTGGCGTGGGTGTTGAGCTGGGTGGTGGCCAGGTCGACGGCATGGATGATCTCGTCGGGGTCGGCGAAGGTCTGGCCGGCGAACGCGGCCCGACGTAGCAGTCGCCACCAGCCTTCCTGCAGGTTCAGCCAGCAGGCTTTCTTCGGGATGAACACCTGCTGGACACGCGGGTGGCGGGCCAGCCACTCGCGGACCTTCCAGCTGGTGTGGGTGCCCAGGTTGTCGGTGACCACCCGGATCGGGCCGCGAGGATTTGCTCGGGCGAGGTGGGTCAGCAACTGGATCCAGCCGTCGCTGTTGCGCGCCGGGGCGCAGCAGGTGACCTCGGTGCCGTCGCGGATGCGCAGGCCGCCGAAGACCCAGGTCTTCTCGCTGCCCCGGGAGTACTCCAGGGGTGCCTTGAGACGGTGGCCGTCGGGTGACCAGCCCGGCGCCGGCGGGAACGTGCGTGGGATCACCGGGCCGAGCTCGTCGGCGCAGATCACCGTGGTGCCAGCGGGCGGGTGGGTGTAGAGCTCGACGACCACCGCCCTTTTGGGACGAAGTCGGGGTCGGCGCTGTCGGCCCAGGAACGGGTGTGCCGCCAGCGCACCTTCTCGCGTACGAGAATGCGCCGGACCTGGCTGCGCTGGATCTGGATGCCCTCGGCCTGGGCGGCCTCGGTCAGGGTGTCCAATGTCCATTGCGCGCACCCGTCCGGGTCGGTGGCGTCCAGTTCACCGGCGGGGGTGCGTTCCAGCCGGCCCGGCGGGATGGAGCGGGCCAGCTCGATGATCTGGGAGCGTTCGGTCTCGGTGATCCGCCGGGGGCGGCCGGGTATCGGCTGGTCGGCCAGCCCGTCCAGGCCGTCGGTGTTGAACCGGTGCAGCCACTGCCGCACCGTCTTGGGGTGACAGCGCAGGGCGGCGGCGATCTGGGGGACGTGGTGGCCGGTCCAGCTGGCCGTGACGATCTGGGCGCGCAGGATCCAGTCGGCCGGAGCGTGCCGGGCACCCGCCAGCCGGCGGATCTTCTGCTCCTCGACCGGGTCCCGGGGCTCCCTCGCATACAAGAACTTCGGCATGACGTACTCCCTGTCAAAACAGGGCGATACCCGGGCTCAGCCGATCTACCCCAGCCTTTGAGGAACGTTGCACTAG
>NZ_JBFLUG010000414.1:0-1196 GCF_041008525.1 Parafrankia sp. FMc2
ACCGAGGACCCCTGGGGGGTTCCACGGTCCGGTTCAACCAGTATTCCGTCCGGCTGCCGGGTCGGTGCTGCAAGCCAGCGCCGCACGTACAGCACGATCCATTTCTGGTCGGTGTTTGCCTCCACTGCCTTGACGATAAGGTCGTGTGGGACGCTGTCGAAGAACTTCTCCACGTCCAGGTCGAGGACCCAGTCGTGTTTCCAGCAGCGCGCCCGGCACTTTGCCACCGCGTCGATTGCCGACCGGCCCACACGGTATCCATCCGAGTCCACGTGGAAGATCTCTTCCGTGCGTTTCTCCAGACGCCGAGCGACCACGGTCTGTGCGATCCTGTCCGCGACGGTGGGCACCCCGAGCATGCGGATACCCCGACCTCCGTCCTTGGGTATCGGCACGGCCCGCACCGGGTTCGGGAAATACGACCCTGAACTCATCCGATTCCAGATCCGGTACAGCTGGTCTTTCAGATCCTTCTCGAACTCCGCCAGAGACACCCCGTCCACACCCGGCGCACCCTTGTTGGCCCTGACTTTCTGGTATGCCTCCCACACTTCCCACTTCGAGATCTCAAACGGTTTCTCGTTCCGCTGTGGTCCGCCCACCCGATCCCTCCCGGGAATCTTCCCGGTTGCCCGAACGAACTAACCTGGACAGTCCGGCCCCTTCACTCCATCCCGATTACCGGAATTTCAACGCTAATATGGGCCGGTCCGACTGCACGCCCCGCGACGCTACTCGACGTCTCACGGTTTCTGCCGCTTGACGGCTTCGCTCTCACCCCAGATATCCCGGGGAAGTGTCGGGGCATGCCCTCCCACGTTCCGCATGGAAGCCGCAGACCGGGCTCGTGCCGCCATTCACACCGGGCACCGCCTGGCCAGTAAACGGGTATCCGCCAGACTCATCCCAGAACACACTCTACATTCCAGTTTTGATGCCAGCTGCACATTTCGGTGCTTCAACAGCGGAGAGCTGAGCTCACCTTCCCGATCCCCAGCTGACGCATCACGTGCGCCTTTTCCTCAACGCTCACCACGACAGTCTTCAGCTAACGCAGCTTGAGGTGCTTTGAAACCTCCCCCCGCAGGGCGGTTCCGGAGGGCCAACAATCCTCCATCTTCCATGCAGTTACACGCCTTCGCAGGAACAGCCGACCTACCCTACGCGGCTATCCAACTCGACGTTCGTGGTACACA
>NZ_JBFLUG010000415.1:0-1178 GCF_041008525.1 Parafrankia sp. FMc2
GCCAGCAGTACCGCAAGGGCGTCCCCGGTCGCGGTGGTCTCCAGCCGCGGCACGATCTCCTGAAGAAACGCCTCCCCGACGGGTCCATCGACGAGGCCGTCAAGCACAGCGAACGTCGCACCGGCCACCTCCGCCAGTAGCGGGTCGTCGTTCTCCCGGAGCGTCCTGCCGATCTCGACCATGTCGGTGGTGAGCGTGCGCAGCCCCCTCTCATCGTCGTCGTGAGGCTGACCGTCGTCATGAGGCCACCGCGGAGACTGACCACGGATGTCCGGCACGGAGGACAGCGCGGGCCGGGAGCCGCGCCCGGCGGGTGCCAGCCTCTTGGAGGAGGGCTTCTTCCCGTTCTTACGACCGCGGCTCACAGGGCTCATACCCTTGAGTCTGCACGGGCTGCGATGCCTTCATGCGCCCGACGCCTGACACGTGCCTGATGGGCCCGCGACGGCCCGGCCACGTTGCCGTCCGCGAGGGGCACTCACCGTGGCATCGATGATCGGACGAGCAGGCGTAGCTGACCCGTCCGGCCGACCCAGCTACGGTGACGATGTGGGACTGCATCTGAGCCAGATCGACCAAGCGGACGAACTGCTGACGCACGACCCGCTGGCGCTGCTCATCGGGATGGCGCCGGACCAGCAGATCCCGATGGAGCGGGCGTTCACCGACACCGTTGGAGCAAGCACCCCGCGGTCGTCCTGAAGACCTACGGCTACTCCCGCCTCACCGACCTGATGGTCGCGACCGACCTGTTCAAACTCCAGCGCAACAGCCCAGGCACAGCCGGCCCCGTCCACGCACGCGTCAAGTAGACACTCGAAGCACCACCACGACGGACCCGCCGACGGCACCCAAAGTGCGGACCAGCACGCCCCCGGAAACCCTCACGCTACCCTGATGATCGACTGGCTAGCCGCACCGAGCGCCAATAGCCGCGGGCGACCTCGAAGCGGCAAATTACAAGACGAAACATCGCGTACCGGAATATACCGGTCAATTGAAGCTGCCCCAGTTTCGTTCACAGATAGGGCTTTGAACGGTTAAGCGGCCTGTAACTGGTCAGGTCTCGTAGATTGTTTGTTTTTGGTTGCCTGGCTGGCTGGGGTTGCTTGATGGGCTGAGGGTTCGGGTCGTTGGCGTGGTGTGGTTGATCGGTTCGTAGGGTTGCGGTGTGTCCG
>NZ_JBFLUG010000416.1:0-1163 GCF_041008525.1 Parafrankia sp. FMc2
TATTGTTTGTTTCAAGTAGATGATGGCATACGATCTCCTCTTGGGTCTGGTGGGGGGGAGGATGGGTGGTAGGGACAGGTGCCTACTGTGCCGGGCGGTGGGGTGTCAGAGGCTGGGGGGACGTCCTTCGTAGGGGGTGGACAGGACGACCATGGTGCGGGTGGAGACGTTGGCGGCGGCGCGGATCTCCTGCAGGAGCGCCTCGAGGGCGGCGGGGTCGGAGACGCGGACCTTGAGCAGGTAGCTCTCCTCCCCCGCGACGCTGTAACAGGCCTCGACGGCGGGCAGGTGGGTGAGCCGGTCGGGGGCGTCGTCGGGCTGGCTGGGGTCGATCTCCTTGATGGAGACGAACGCGGTGAGGGCCAGGCCGACCTGGGAGGGGTCGACGAGGGCCACGTAGGACGTGATGACCCCGCGCTGTTCGAGACGGCGGACCCGCTGGTGGACGGCGGACACCGACAGGCCGGTGGCACGTCCGAGGTCGGTGAAGCTCATCCGGCCGTCGCGGCACAGCAGCTGCACGATCTGACGGTCTAGATCCTCCAACACGTTCCGGAGGTTATGCACAGATCGGCGGATGGTGCCGGCGAGGCCTGGTCCCGTGGGGATCGGCTGTTGCTCGCGGACACCCCGTCGTTGTATTTCCGTGCCTTCCACGGGGTGCCGCGGTCGGTGCGGGCGCCGGACGGGATGACGGTGAACGCGGTGCGGGGGCTGCTGGACGTGCTGGCCCGCCAGATCGGTGAGCTGCGGCCGCGGCGGCTGGTGTGCTGTTTCGACGCGGACTGGCGGCCGGCGTTCCGGGTGGCGCTGATGCCGTCGTACAAGGCGCACCGGGTGGCGGGGCCACCGGCAGGCGCCGGGAACGCGGTCGGTGCGGCTGGTGTGGTCGTTGCGGGGGGCGAGGTGGCGGAGGAGGTGCCGGATGAGCTGGAGGCGCAGCTGCCGGTGATCGACGCGGTGCTGGACGCGTTCGGGATCGCGCGGGCGCAGGCGGCGGGGTTCGAGGCCGATGACGTGATCGCCACGCTCGTGACCCGGCACAGCGCGGGCGGGCCGGGTACGCCGGGTGGGCCGGTGGACATCCTGACCGGGGACAGGGATCTGTTCCAGCTGGTGGATGACGGGGCCGGGGTGGCGGTGCGGTACGCGGTGGAGAAGTT
>NZ_JBFLUG010000417.1:0-1157 GCF_041008525.1 Parafrankia sp. FMc2
TGCGAGCATCATGTTGTCGCTGCCACGCTGGTCTGACCCTTGTTACGACCGGCCTCTCGGGTGCCCTGGCGTTGATCTGTCGGCCGGCGTGGCGGCGACCTCTGGACCGCTGGCCGGGCGGGCAGTGACCTGATAGAAGCCTGATCGCAGCAGGGTCTCATCGCAGTCCTGTCCGCCCGCCCGACCAGCGGGATGTGACCGGTGATCCGTGAGGAGATCAGCCAGCCGATGTCCAGCATGATGCTTTCCCGCGACGATGTCATCGTCGGTGTCGATACCCACAAGGACCAGCATGTAGCCGTGCTGCTTGACGGTCTCGGGGGCCGTCTCGCGGACCTGGTGCTTCCGGCAACCGTGGCTGGTTTCGAGATGCTGCTCGCGTTCTGTTTGGCCCGGGTATCTGGCCCGGGGCGACTTGTTGCCTTTGGCGTCGAGGGAACCAGCTCCTACGGTATGGGGCTGGCACGTTTCCTGCGTAGACACGGCCATGAGGTGCGGGAGGTCAGCCGTCCACCGCGTATGGGCGAGCGTCGTCGAGTGGGTAAGACCGACACGATCGACGCCGAGCATGCCGCCCGAGAGATCATCTCTGGTGCGTCGACCGCGACCCCGAAGACGGCCGACGGGGCGGTCGAGGCACTTCGTCTGATCAAGGTTGCCCGGGACACGGCGGTGAAGGCCCAGTCCGCAGCCATGATCACGTTGAAGGCGACGTTGGTGACCGCCGACGACGAACTTCGGGGCGTCCTGGAGCCGCTCACCGACCACCGGCTCATCGAGGCCTGCGCGGCGCTGGAGTGCGTGGGAGCGCCGACGACGCCCGAGAAGGCGATGCGGCACGTGCTGGCCTCGCTGGCACGGCGATGGCTGAGCCTGCACAAGGAAGTCACATCATTGAGCTGGCACCTCAAGCAGCAGACGAAGGCTGCCGCCCCACGGCTGGTCGAAGCAGTGGGGATCGGCCCGGACACCGCCGCGGAGATGCTGCTGGCCGCCGGAGATAACACCGACCGGATCCGCTCGGAATCCGCTTTCGCGAAGCTCTGCGGCGTGAGCCCTATTCCGGCGTCCTCCGGGAGAACGCACCGGCATCGACTCAACCGCGGCGGGAACCGTCAGGCCAACGCCGCGCTCTATCGAACAGTCATCGTCCGCAT
>NZ_JBFLUG010000418.1:0-1149 GCF_041008525.1 Parafrankia sp. FMc2
ACATGACGCCGGCGAACACGCCGGTGCGGCTGCCGCGCAGCGACGTCGGGTCGATCCCGGCCCGTTCGAACGTCTCCCAGGCGACCTCCAGCAGCAGCCGCTGCTGCGGGTCGACGGCCAGCGCCTCCCGGGGCGGGACCCCGAAGAACTCGGCGTCGAAGTCACCGGCGTCGTGCAGGAAGCCGCCGTGGCGGGCGTAGGACCGGCCCGAGGCGTCCGGGTCCGGGTCGTAGAGCCGTCCGACGTCCCAGCCGCGGTCGGCCGGGAACGCGCTGACGGCGTCGACGCCGCCGGCGACCAGATCCCACAGCTGCTCGGGGCTCGTGACCCCGCCCGGGTACCGGCAGCTCGCCGCGACGATGACGATCGGATCGTCGTCGGCACCGCTGCGCACCCGGGCGGCCGGCGCGCCGGTGTCGACGTCGGACCGGCCGACGAGCTCGGTCAGCAGCTGCCCGGCGACCTCGGCCGGGCTCGGGTAGTCGAACAGCAGGGTCGCCGGCAGGACGAGCCCCGTCCGCCGGCCGAGGTGGTTGCGCAGCTCGACGGCGGCAAGCGAGTCGAACCCGAGGTCCCGGAAGGCCCGGCTGACGTCGACCGACTCCGGTGCGTCGTGCCCCACGACCGCGGCGACCTCCTCGCGGACCAGATCGAGCAGGAGCCGTTCCTGCTCCTCGGCGGACAGCGCTGCCAGCACCTCGGCCAGGTCGCCGTCACCGGTCCGAGCGCCGGCCGGCCCGCGGGCCGTGGATGCTCGCCGCCGGGTCGACCCGGCGGACCGGTCACCCGTCCCTCCGTTGACGACACTCAGGTCGAGGCGGCCGGCCACCAGCACCGGGTCGCCGTCCTCAACCCCGATCTCGGGTTCGAGCCCTTTGCCGGCGCGGGGGAGAGAGGCCGTTCTCGCGAGGGCGGCGTCGAGCAACGCCAGCCCGTCCGCGACGCCGAACGGCGTCACCCCGGCCCGGGCCCACCGTGCACGGTCGGCCGCGCCGAGCCCGGCCTCCATGCCCGCGCCGGTGTCCCACAGGCCCCAGGCGAGGCTGGTGGCGGGGAGGCCTCCGGCCTGGCGGTGGTGGGCGAGGGCGTCGAGGTAGGTGTTGGCGGCGGCGTAGTTGGCCTGGCCGGGAGTGCCGAGGGTGCCGGCGA
>NZ_JBFLUG010000419.1:0-1129 GCF_041008525.1 Parafrankia sp. FMc2
GGTATTCACGAGGCCACGTTGGGAAACTGGGTGAAGAAAGCGAAGGAAGAGGGAGGAGCCGAGGACCGGCCGCTATCGGTGTCGGAGCGTGCGGAACTCGAAGAACTCCGGAAGAAGTACGCGCAGGCTCAGATGGACATCGCCTTCCTAAAAAAAGCGGCGAGCTTCTTCGCGAGCGAGCAGAAATAAGGTTCGAGTTCATTTCGATCCATGCTCCGAGGAAGCCTGCGCCCGCCGATGGTGTGGACACCTTCCCCGTCGACTACATGTGCCGGAAACTCGACGTCTCCCGGCAGGGCTATTACGCGTGGAAGAAACGCGGCCCGTCTCGGCGCGAGAAGGACGACGTCACCCTGTCAACCATGATCAAAGCGATCTTCGACCATCACGAGGGACGGTACGGAGTGCGGCGGATCTTCCACGAGCTCCACCGCCAGGGCGTCGCTGTCGCCTACAAGCGGGTCCAGCGGCTGATGGCCGCGATGGGCCTGGTCAGCGTGCACCCACGGCCCCGCCGGCCGGCGACGACCATGCAGGCCGCCGCACCGTCCTCGTTGCCCGACCTGGTCGGCCAGGACTTCACCGCGCCCGCGCCGAACCGGCTGTGGTTCGGCGATATAACCTACATCCGAACCTGGGACGGCTGGGTCTACATGGCCTCGGTTATCGACGCATTCTCCCGCAAAGTCGTCGGCTGGGCCGTCGCCGACCACATGCGCACCGAACTCGTCACTGATGCGCTCCGCATGGCTATCACCACTCGACGACCACCCGACGGGGTCATCTTCCACGCCGACCGCGGCAGCCAATACACCAGCAGCCAGTTCGTTGCCTTCTGTCATGGCAACAACATTCGGAATTCTGTCGGTCGTACTGGAATCTGCTTTGATAACGCCGCCGCGGAATCGTTCTGGGCCACTCTCAAAAAGGAGTTCATACACCTCCATCCTTTCGACACCCTCGACCGCGTCCGCGCAGGAATCTTTGAGTACATCGAGACCTACTACAACCGGCAGCGGATACACTCCGCAATCGGTTACCTCACCCCCATCGAGTTCGAGGAAGAATTTGACGGACGAGACCTCCGTGCGGCATAGTTAGGCTTGTCTACAAAAGCGGGAACGCTCCA
>NZ_JBFLUG010000041.1:0-62041 GCF_041008525.1 Parafrankia sp. FMc2
GTCTGAAATTCGTAGCGCGATCGATTTACAAAGTTACTTGTCAGGACTATGTCTTCTCCGCCGCTTCTCCTGCAATGCATTGATCCAGAAGGATCGATGGAGTGGATCTCCCACTCTGAGCCATCAGGGCAGGCGCCGCAGAACTCTTGCACAGAAACTCCGTGCGCGAGGCTGATGTCTCCTTCAAAAATCGATAGGACGTGTTCCAACGGAAGTTCCCATAGCGTGATTGGACGATGAATCGCAGGCATCTCAAAGAAGTCTCGACCGATGGAAACCAGTAACGCTGACTGGCCGGGATCTGGAGGTTCGGGAAACACGACATCAGTCGGAGGAGTAACGCCGGGACGAGTTGCGAAAACAAACGAATGATTGTTGGCTGCGGCACCGAAGCCCGTTGCGAATGCTTGCCCGACAGCATCAGTAAGCAGTGACCAGTCATACTCTTCCTCTACATCAACCCCCACCGCCATCTGCTCCGTCTCCATTCCTTTCGGCAGGTGCAACGCTTCTGCGTTGGTTCCGACAGCGATTCCACGGGTGAGATATTCGGATAGCCATTTTCCTCGCCGAATCTGTCTTCCTACCCGACCACCCACGCTGGTCAAACTCTTTTTCGAGCGGAAGTTCTTACATTCAACCACCTCGATCTCCCCACCCGGCATACGCACGACAATATCTCCCACCTTTAGGGATCTGGTTATATCGCAGATAATTGCAAAAGTTCCGGTGTCTATGATCTGACGTGCAATCGAGATTACAAAATCGAGATCGCCTTGATTCTCCGTCAGCGCCACCGTAGGCGCCTCGGACTTCGCTAGGTTCCTTATCGTGTGCCGGTCGAGGACCTGCCATGCTAACGTGTCCCCGATAAGGCGAAGCTTACTTTCATGAAGCTTCCACATAGCATATTCAGTCGACTTCCGCGGAAGGCCTCGACGCCTAACTTGCGCTTCTCGAAGCATCCTCAATAGTTCAATCTGCACATCAGCAAAGTCGACCCACGACGAAGGGCCTAGAACCCTCCCAAGTATTTCCTCACGCTCAGCTCTCAGCTCATCTGTGTTCGTCATGCGGTCCATTATGAAGGAACCATTCGTTCCCATGGGTGTCCGGGCAGCGGCGCGAGAGCCCTGTCAACTTGACGCTTGACACACGTGTGGGGACCACACATGGAACACTTGACGGTGGAGATGGAGCCGGTCCGGCAGCGGGAGAACTGTGTCGACAGGTCGCAAGTTGGTGCTTCGGGCGCTCGTTGTAGTAACCACCGTGGTGGGAGCAGGTGGGTTATGGGCGCTCGGAGCGTCGGTGTCAGCGGCCAAGGCCGGTGTCCTTTGGCAGCTCGGCTTGGGACTCTTCACCGCGTTGCTGACCGCGCAGACCATCGTCTTCGCAGTCAGCGCCGACCCGGAGACGGTCTGGCCGTCGTTTCTCGACCTGGTCGAAGAGACCGGCTTGGTCCTCTGGCTGACGGCGGGAACGTTCTCCGTACTGCTGCCTGCAGCCGCCGACATCACCGGACGCGGTGGCCTCTTGGCCGACCTCAGTCTCGGGCTCGTGGTCGCGCAGCTCGTGTTGGGCATCGACTCGCTACAAGCGCTTCTGCGGGTGCTCGCCGGTGAGGGCCGGCAACTCTTCCTTGCTCGGCTGGCGTCCGAGGATCTCAGGCGCGCCGCGCGGTCCGGCCGGCCTGTTCGGGTCGATCGGGCGCACGCGCTTGCCGGCTACTTGGGCGCGGTCGAGACAGCGATCGACAGCGCAGACGTAGCGGCCCTCGGCCAGCGCATGACGGAAGTGGCACGGCAGGCACGGGACGACGAGCACGCCGAGGTCGCCCGGTGGCGGTTGGCGCTGCTCACGTACCTGATCGAGCGGGTCGGGCGCGCGGTGCTTTACCACGACCTGACCGGCGATGCGGCACGCGTCGCACTGCCCCATCTCATCGACGGGGCGTTGCACTCCAGCTACCGACTCACCGAGCTGACCGGCACCGGAGCGGCGTCGGAAGATCACGTCAGCGATCTCGAAGCGGCGGTCACCCTGGGCCAAGTCTGCCGTGTAATCGGCTGGCTTCAGCAAGCCGCGCACGAGCGGCTTCAGGAACGGCCGGATGACGTCAGCGCCCGACAGGTGATCTCGTCGGTCGCCAAGGGCCGGCTACGGATCGTTCAGTTCGTCGATCCGGACCCGCCCGGCTTCTACCGGCAGGCAGAGGACCCCTGGCCGTACGGGTTGAGCGATCCGGCCGCGGTGCTGGTGTGGCTGTGGTCCATGTGCGAGTTCGGCGGGTCCTGGGTCGGCAGTGGTCTGTACGTACTCGCCGAGGTGATCACCGGTGAGAAGTTCTACGGCAACTATTGGAACGACGACTGCATCTTCACCGAGATCGAGCGACGGATCGGTGCCGACGGTTCCCGGCCGCACCGCACCGAGGACGGGCGCGCCGCCGAGGTCGTCGCGGCATGTGGAGGGCTGCACACCGTCGCGCTGGAGCTGTGCGCGACCGTCATCGCCGGTCTGCGGAACACCCGCTTCACTCCACCGGCCGGCTTCGAGCAGGACCCGACCTTCTCGACCGACCGGCGGTATCTGCGCTCACAGATCACGATGTTCGCGACGTACGACTGCCTTCCCGACCCGGACAGCGCGTTGGACTGGCTCTCGACCGCGCTGTCTCAGTTCCCTACTCGGCGCTCGTTATGGCGCACCGTCGACACCGCGGTCGGCACCGCCGGGCATCCGGGCACTCTCGACCTACACGGGCCGGACGCCCGGCCGGCCGCGACGACGCTCGCGGCCCTGTGCTGTCTCCAGATGCACCGGCCGGACGACGCCCGCGAGTTCGTCGATCGCCTGCCTGAGCCGCTCGTCGCCGGTGCCTTGCAGCTTGCCCGCTTCTCGCTGACCACTGACGGACCTGCGGAGCCGGTCATGCTCACATGGTCGCCCCGCACCGCCGATCGCCTCGGCGACCGACCGGCACGGCGACAGGAACTGTTGGGCATCGTCGAAGCGATCCTCCGGTGAGCACCGGGCCTACTCCCGCGCCGGACCTGTGGCGGCGGAACTTGCCCACGGTCGAGAGTGCCGCGACCGTGTGGACGGTGCAGGTCGCGACGCCGTGGCTCACCGATCCCGACCACCAGCGGGTCCGGGACGACCTCGACCTCGTCCTGTTCCGCCGGGCGCTCAAGGAGCAGACCGGCTTCTGCTTCCGGCGCGTCCTGCTCTATGACCCGCCGAGCGACCTCGGCGGCGCGCCGGACAGGTACGCCGCCGCCCAAGCCGACCACGCGGCTTGGATCGGTCGGGTCCGCCGGCACCTTGCCGCCAGCGGCGCCGAGGGGAGCGCCGGTGGATCGCTTCCCGAGGGCTGCGAGTACACGGTCCGGCTGCTCATCCTCGGTCGGGCGGGCACGCGCACCGCCCCGGCGGTCGAAGATGGACTCTGGACCGAACAGACACCACCGGCCGACGTCCAGGCCGCGTGGTCCGACCCGCGGCTGATCCCGCTCGACCCACACGAGGAATCCATCATCGGACCGCATCGGGACCGCAACCCACTGTGGCAGGGGGCGTTCCTTGGCTGACGAGCCCTTCATCGACCCTGCCCTCGGCCTCACGCTCGTCGGGCACCGCTCCCTGGCCGACCGGACCGGGCCGGTCAGCATCTGCATTCCCGCCCACAACGAAGCCGAGACCATCACCGAGGTCGTCAGCGAGGCTCGCCGAGCGATCGAGATACTCGGCACGGATGGCGAAGTCATCGTCGCGGCAAGCGCCTGCACCGACGAGACCGCGACGCTCGCCCGTGCGGCTGGCGCGCGGGTGATCGAAGCCGAGAAGGGCAAGGGCAACGCGGTCAAAGCCGCACTCTCGGAAGCCACCGGCACAGTCGTGGCGACTGTGGATGGCGACTTTCGATATTTTGGCTCTGAGCCGATCGCCGCGACGCTGCTTCGGCCGATCATGACGGGAATCGTCGACGCGACGATAGCCGACCTCTACTGGCGTCCGCTCTATCCGCAGATGTGGCTTTACGGCTTCCTGGCTCCGCTGGCGGGCCGCATCTTCCCCGAGATGCTGCCCAAGGTCGGCGCGACCCCGTGGTCAGGGCAACGAGCCGCGGTCCGGTCCCTGTGGCCTGCCGACCTACCCGGCGGCTTCACTGTCGACCTCACGCTGAACCTGGCATGGAACGACGCGCCGGCGCGCGTTCGTCCGGTGCCTGTTGATGACTGGGTGAACCCCCAACGCCCCAAGCCGGAGTTGCTCCGGCAGGAGTTCGATGTCATAGCTGCCCACGGGGTGATAAAGGGCCGCATCAACCCTGGAGACGTTGATTCTCTGACCTCTTGGTTCACGCAAGCTCAGCACCGCATGGCCACCTACCGGCCCGACGTTGACGACGTCGAAGAGTTCGAGCAAATGCTACTGCGTGAGAGCATTCGGTCTATGCCGCCTTCTGCCGGCTGACCGCTTGGATATGAACGAGGCCGCTTCCCCGATCTTCCTGGGAAGCGGCCCTCGTCGTGTGTCAGGTGCAGCCGATCAGGCGCCCGTAGAGCGCAAGCGCGAGTTCGGTGATGAACGCCTGTTCGTAGCGTTCCTCGGTCCGGAACGTGACCGGCTGGATGTCGACCAGGTCTGCCGCGCGCCTACGACGCGCCGAGAGGGTCATGCCCGCGGTGCCCGGTGCCAGGCACAGCATGATCGACATGATCCGGTCTATCGGCGGGTCGAGCGCGTCGACGGTGTCAGCCACCAACCGCGCGGCTTCGAGTGCCCGTTGGGCGTCGGGCGGTGCCTCCTCACTCGGCTTTGCTGGGTTGAGCAGGTCGACGAGCGCCATACGGTCGAGCAGCGACCGGGCCCGTGCGCCGTGGCGCAGGGTTGCGCGCAGCTCGGAGCGGAGAGCCTCGAAGTCAACGGTCGGTGTGATCATCGCGGTTCGACAGGGGCCAGTGTGACCCCACGGCGTCCCCCGTCGGTTCGCCTCCTCTCTGTGGCGGGTGTCCCGGACCTTGCCGGGGGACGTGTTCCGTCCGGGACGACCCAAGAGCATGCCAGGTTTGCAGCTTGATCGCCATGTTTGCCTGCGTTTGCGTCCTACAGCCGACGCTTGAGGCATCCAGGGGCGTTCCAAGGCCGTCCGATCACTACGGGCTGCACCTGCGCTGAGCTGCACAGATAGCAGTCAGCTAGCACTTTCCCAACAGTCCTCCCACACTTTCGCCGCGCATTGCCGACGTTCCGTGCGCAGTTCTTCGCTCTCTCCCAACTGATACCCATCCGGAACTCGGCGTTCTGGCCTGCGAATCCCAACAGGCGACTGCCCCATGATGGGAAATGTCGAACGGCAGCCACCGGAAAGCGAGCCTGATAGGCGAACCCGCCGAGCGATGGCCGCCGACAGAACACCTATCCACTGGAGGTAATAATGCGTCGCTACTACTATCGATCGCCCTTCGGGACCATCCTCCGCTGGACGCTGGGGACCGGGGCTCTGTTCCTCTTCCTGACCGGCCTTCAGTGGCTCTTCATCAAGGTCATTCCTGCGATTCTTCCTTTCATGGTCGTCGGAACCCTTGTCGTCGCGGTCATGTGGAGCGTCCACCGACTACGGGAGTAGCGAGAAGAATCCGATTCTCTGCGGCAGGGGCGAACTCTTTTGGAGGACCTGGCCGAGAACGCCAGTCAGGCCGAGAGGATCACCCGCCACTTCATCATGGCTACTGCCAGTCCGGCACCGAACTCCAGTAATCCGTTTCTTCACCCACGGCATAAGGAGCTATAGAAATGTCCAACTCACGTAACGCGGGCACCACCGGGACCGGCGACGCCGCGGTTTTCGGGAGCCTGGTGTTGGCCGATCTGGAGAATCGCGCCACCCGAGCGTACGCCGATCACGGGGACGGCTACACCGCGTCATCTGTCCTGCATGTGCTGTGGATGGACCACGCCGACGAGTCCCTCCGGAAGGCGTTGAACCTCGTCTTCGCCGAACTGGAGAGGCACCACGCGAGGACGCGGAAGGCGTGGCACGACCTGTACAACGCGTGGGCGGTGGCTGCGGGGATCGAGCCCATTCCCGACGAGCCCGACGAGGGTCTCGGCGGTGACATCAGCAACGACTGCAACTTCGGTCCCGACAGCGTGTGACGCCACAAAGTCACGTTCGATTTTCCAGGGAAAGGATTCGACGTTCACCATGGCGAGCATCTCCATCGTCGTTCTTCTGCTCTTCGCGGTCGTGGTTCTCGTCCGCTCCTACCGACTCTCCATCTCGTCGGCGCTGCTGTGCATCGTGCTCGGCTTCTACCTGGCCTCGTCCAGACTCGCCCCGACGATCGGCGACATCATCGGCGAGGTCGTCGGGATCGTCTCGACCATCGGGGTTTAGGGGAACCGCATGCCGTCTTTCGTCCTCGCGACGATCGTCTCGGCGCTCGTCCCCTCGAATGCAAGCCTGTTCGCGATCCTGCTTATTCGACTCGCGGAGGAAAACCGCGAGGCCACCGACCGGCGCCGTCTGGAGGAAATGCAGCGGCGTAAGGAAAACGCCACACCTAATCGCTGAATCCGCCCCGGGGCGCGGTCCTGACCGCCAAGACAGACGCCGCGCCCCGGGCTCCCCGCTCTCACGGAGGAACTACAAGTATGTCCGAGAATCCGCCCCCGGCACCGTCCGATCCGGCCGGTGCGCCGCACCGCACCGGCGGGTGGGTGCCCGACGTCAGCCCCGAGGCGGGCAGCCTCGTCCCGTACGGGTCCGGCGACCGGCTACCCGCCACACCAGCGCAGATCGTGTACGACCTCGTGAAGGCCATGCCGCACGACGGCCGGTCCGACACCGAGGACGTGGTCGTGACCGGCGTCCCGGTCAACCCGCCCGAACCGCCGCCGAGTCCATGGGCGCTTGCCCGGTCCGGCGCGCGGCGGCCGGTCCTGCCGACCTGGTTGCGATCGTGGGCGGCACTGCGATCGGCGGCCCGGTGGTTCGCTGGCTACTGCTTCCACACGGCCCTGTTCCATGCCGTCCGGCTACCGTTCTACGCCGCGGTGCTGCTCTGGCGTGCTCCCCGTGGCCTCGGCCGCGTGACGACCGGTACCGCCGGATGGCTGACCGACGCCGAAACTCGACCGGCCCGCGCGACGGCGATCCGTCGGGAGGAGACGGGCGAGTACCTCAGGCTGGCGAAGCTGCGGGATGCTCGCGTCCGCGTCCGCACCATCATGGCCTTCGCCGCGGGACTGCCGTCCATCGCGGCGTTCACGATCGCGTGGACAGCGACTCCCCCGGCCGTCCATCTGGCCATCCTCGCGGTACTGGTCGGCGTCCTGGGCTTCATCGGCGCGCCGGCGGACCGGCCGCTCGTCGGGCCGGCCGTGACACCGACGAAGGTTGGTCGGCTGACCGCCGACATAGTGGTGCGTGCACTGGAGTCCCTCGGTATTGCCGAGATCAACAAGGCGCGACGGGAAGGCGGCGGGATTACCTTCCCGGCACCGATCACCCGCGATGGGCCCGGATGGCGCGCGGACGTCGACCTCCCTTACGGCGTGACCGTGTCCGACATCCTCGACCGCCGGGAACGTCTCGCGTCCGGCCTGCGGCGTCCGATCGGGTGCGTGTGGCCCGAAGCCGTCCACGACACCCATGCCGGACGGCTCATCCTGTGGGTGGGCGACGAGGACATGTCCAAGGCCAACGCCGCCGAGTGGCCGTTGGCACGGCGTGGCACCGCCGACGTGTTCGCGCCCCTGCCGTTCGGGTCCGATGCTCGCGGCCGGCCGGTCACGGTGCTCCTGCCGGAGAACAACGTCCTCGTCGGGTCGCTACCGGGCGCGGGCAAGACCTCGGCGGTGCGGGTGCTGTTGCTCGCCTGTGGGCTGGACCCCACGTGCGAGACGTGGGTGTTCAACCTCAAGGGCACCGGCGACCTGGACGCCGCCGAGAAGTTCGCTCACCGGTACGTCACCGGCATCGACGATCCCAGCATCGAAGCGGCCCTGGTCGCGTTGCGGGACCTGCGGGCCGAGGTCGTCCGGCGGGCGGGAGTGTTGAAGAACCTCCCGAAGGACCTGTGCCCGGACGGCAAGGTCACCCGCGCACTGGCCAACCGCCGCTCCCTCGGCCTGCACCTGCTCGTCGCGTTCTTCGACGAGTGCCAGAACCTGTTCACCCACCCCGTCTACGGGGAGGAAGCCGGCACGCTGGCCACCGACGTCATCAAGCTCGGACGGGCCCTCGGGGTCGTCCTCGTCCTGGCCACCCAACGCCCCGACGCCAACAGCCTCCCGACCGGGGTGTCGTCCAGCGTGTCGGTGCGGTTCTGCCTGCGGGTCATGGGCCAGGTCGAAAACGACATGATCCTCGGGACGTCGATGTACAAGAACGGCATCCGGGCAACCACGCTCCGGCCCACCGACAAGGGAATCGGCTACCTCGTCGGCGCCACGGATGACCCGCTCATCGTCCGCGCCTCCTACATCGACACGCCGACAGCCGAGAAGATAGCCGACCGGGCACGCGCCGCGCGTATCCAGGCCGGCACGCTCGCCGGAATCGCGGCAGGGGAAGCAGCGCCAGTACCGACCGACCGGACGTCGACCATTCTGGACGACGTGTTGGCCGTAATTCCGGCCAGCGAAACCAAGGTGTGGTCGGAGACGATCGTCGCCCGACTCGCCGAACTACGCCCCGACGCGTACACCGGATGGGGCGCCGAGCAACTTACCGTCGCGCTCAAGCCCTACGGGATTTCCCCCGGGCAGGTCTGGGGCACGACCACCGGCGGGAAAGGCGCCAACCGGCGCGGGATCGAGCGGCAGCAGATCGTCTCGGCGATCACGGATCGTAGCAGAATCGGGGGCAGTGGCTGACCGCTTGCGCTGCTAGGTCTAGCACCCCCACCTGCTAGGTCTAGCAGCACCTCTAGCAGCCCGAACTGCCTCTGAGTTGGGCTCTAGTGGCCTAGCAGGGCTCCGGCGGAGAGCTGCGGAACCGGCCAGATAGGCACTCTCACCCCCTTCCCACCCGTTGCTAGACCGCGAGAGTCAGAGGTCACTCAGCGTAGCAGCATGCGACGAGGTCGCACGGGACCAAACGGAACATCACTCTCGCCAAGAGGAGCGAAATGCCTACGAAAATTTCCGGATCGGCGTCGACTACCGGAAACCCCGAAGAACGCGGTACGCGACTTTGGACAGCTAGCGATCTGGCCCGTTACCTCGGCGTACCCGTCAACACCATCTACAAATGGCGAAGTACCGGCGATGGTCCTCCAGCTTATCGAGTCGGGCGGTATCTCCGCTTCGATTCGGCGCAAGTGGCCGACTGGCTTGAGAAGCAGCGGAGCTAATAGCACCGGGAATCCCTTGCCCGCCAGGAACTTCCAGCCCACGAATCGACGATAACCAGTTTCGGCGGGCGGACCACTCGACCCACGGCCCGAACACCGGCCCGCAGAAATCCCTAAAATAGAAGTGACCCCCGGCACCTGGTCAGGTGCCGGGGGTCACTTCCGTTTTCGGTATGGAGTTCGGATTCTCCTGTGACGGAGCCGACCGGCGGCGCCGTCAGGCGACCAACGGCCACCCCGGCATGGTCAGGAGCCTCCCCGTGCCGATCCGCAGTCGCACGGGCTGACAAGCCACGTCCGCCGCGCGGCAACGCTCGGGTCGATGATCCCGGTCATCGCCTCCACGTACCGCACGGCGAGCATGACCGACGGCCGATGGCGCAGCGGTGAGGGCCGACCGTCGGACTCCACGAACATCAGGTGCACCGGTCTCGGGTCGTCGCTCGCGAGGATCACGACGCGGGCACCTGTCGTCGCGCTCACGGCCCTACTCACCGGTGAAGGCGCCGAGGGCCGCTCCGACCGTGCTCAGGTCGGCGTCCTCGTCCTCGTCGTCGTGGCCGATGACCTTGAACGACAGCTTGCCGTCCATCATCGATGCCAAGACGCACACGATGGGCAGTGTGCGCAGTGCAGCCGCGAGCGTCGCAGGGTGGATGCCGTCCGGGACGGTCACCGTGACGTAGTGGTACGGGCCTGTTCCCTCCTCGTTGATCGTGAGCGTGGTGTCGGGGGCGCTCCCAGCGCTGGCGGTGCGCGCGGGAGCTGACAACATGTCGGACACGGTGTCGACCTCCTGAAGGGTCGGTGCCGAGGGCCGCCCCTGGTGCTGACTCACCGAGGGCGGCCCGCCTCTTTTCGGGCTACTGGGCACGCTACACGCGCTCTTCCACCATCGGTAGTCCTAGGGTGGTAGTCCCTAGGTTCGTAGTGGTGGGCCGGCTGATCACGATCTCCGAAGTGCAGGAGCTGCTACGCCCGTCGTCGCCGGACGGGCACCTCTCACGCCGCCGCGCCGACCAGATCACGCGGAAGGTCGACTTCCCGGAGCCTGCGCAGAAGACCCCGGCCGGCCGCTTCTGGGACGAGGACGACGTCCGCGCGTGGATCGCGGCGAACCGCTCATCGGACGACACCGACCTCGGCACCGGATAGCGGCACCGCACCGCGCGCCGCCATGAACATCATCCGGGCGCACACACGCAACACGATCGTCACGTGATGATCGGCGAACAGGCATCCTCGGTCACGGCGAGACGGGTGCAGCGCCGGCCAGTGCGCCCGCCGATCCCCGCCGCATGCCCGCAATTTGCCTCACGCGGGCCGGATGGACAGATGCGGCAGCAGCCAACGACGAGTGGCATCGAAGATCAACGACGACCGTCGACAGCTTCGCAAAGCGTGGGGTTTCCGTGGGGTTTGCGATCTTCACGGCTTGCCCGATAGGCTCGAAAGTGGCCTTCTACCAGAGGTTTTGGTGGGGCGGGTGGGGCTCGAACCCACGACCGACGGATTATGAGTCCGCTGCTCTGACCGGCTGAGCTACCGCCCCGGCGGGCCACCGTGAGTGTGGCGACCACCCCCCAAGAGTAGCGGTCCGGGTGATGTGTGGCCCGAGCGGCGGACGGATCGGCTGGCGTCCCGCAGGGCGGAGGGAACAGCGGCCGCAACCGGGCCCGGGAGCACCGTCACCGGTGCTGCCTGCCAGGGTAAGGATGCGGGCCCCGCGTGCCTGGTCGGGACGTGCCTCCCAGTGCTCCCCCACCCTGGTCGACGGGTGAGCGAGCATGATCGGGAGGCACGTCCGCGTCCTGGCCCGGCCGGGCCTGCGTCTCACGGCGCAGCACGGCACGGAGAAGTGCGTCGATGGGGCCGGGTGGGGCGTGGAGTCCGGCCCTTACGACAGGGAACGCAGGGCGCGGGTCTTCGCCAGCATCTCCTCACGCCGGCGCTGGCGCTCCTCATCCGTCGAGGGCGGGCTCACCCAGAAGGAGAAGCACCAGTCCTGGATGGTGCCCATCGAGTCCCAGAGGTACTGGATCTCGTAGCTCTGACCGTCGACGGAGACGATGTGGTTCGGCCCCCAGGATTCCTCGGCAGTGATCCACGGGTCGTTCCACTCGTCGGGCTGGGTCCGCTTGGTGCTGATGCTCTTGTCCGAGCCGACCGCGTCTCCGATCTCGCGGGGCTGGGCGGTGAAGAGGTAGGTGCCGTCGGGGAGGTTGACGTCGATGTCCCACCAATATTCGAGGTTGTCCTTGATTCCCTCGCTGTTGTCGACCCACATCACGTCCGTGGGATTACCCGAGTCCTCGTAGGGGACGGATTTCGACAGGACATCCCAGTACGTTCCCTGCTCCAGGGGGGCGCCGAGCTGGCTGAACTGCAGCGACAGCGTCGGAGGGGTCTGGTTCCAGACGTACACCCGGTTCGTCATACGGCCGCCCTTCGGTCTACGACAGATACCGCGTCTCCTACCCGCGGTCAGGGCCTTTCATGACAGGGCCTCCGCTGGGCGGGCCATGGAGGTTGGCCGTGTTCCTCTGAAACTCCCGGAAACACAGATCCCGTTCTGGCTTTTACCCGGGTCCGGGCGGCATGGTCAGATTCTTCTGGTCGTCGGGTGCGCCACACACCGTCAAGAATTGCTGGGAGTTCGCAGCTTTTGAACAGCACGCCGACGTGACTGGTCGGCGGGTCGCTGACGACGAAGGCGGTCCGGGGTGCGGCGGTCGACGTCGACGTCGACGTCGACGTCGACGATCATGCCGGACGTGCCGGACGTGCCTGAGGTGGCTGAGGTGGCTGAGGTGGCTGAGGTGGCTGGCGAGCGTTCATGGCTGTCGCCGGATCATGGCGGGCGGGCCTCGCTCCGTCTCACCCTCGTGCCCACGTGCCCACGCACCACACCGTGGACGTGGCACGCCGCGCGACGTACACCTGGGTCCGTCCACGATCGCCGGAAAAAGTTCGGGCGGGGATGTCGAGATGCCGTGGCTGGCTCCGTCCCTGGGGTGGACGCGGCCACAATGGGCCGCACCAGCACGGAGGAGAACCGTCATGGCCAAGTACCTGCTGCTCAAGCACTACCGCGGCGCGCCGGCTGCGGTGAACGACGTGCCGATGGACAAGTGGACGCCGGAGGAGATCTCGGCCCACATCCAGTACATGAACGACTTCGCGGCCCGGCTCGAGGGGACCGGCGAGTTCGTCGACGGTCAGGCGCTCGCGGCTGAGGGCAGGTTCGTCCGGTACGACGGCGAGGGACGCCCGCCGGTCACCGACGGCCCGTTCGCCGAGACGAAGGATCTCATCGCCGGCTGGATGGTGATCGACGTCGACAGCTACGAGCGTGCCGTCGAGCTGGCCGGGGAGCTGTCGGCTGCCCCCGGGGCGGGTGGGAAGCCGATCCACGAGTGGCTCGAGCTGCGCCCGTTCCTGACCGCGCCGCCCACCATCTCCGAGTGCCACTGACCTCCGAGGTGGATGAGGTTCTGCTGCGCGGCCTCAGCCCCCAGGTGCTCGGGATCCTCGTCCGCCGCGGGGCTGACTTCGCGGCGGCCGAGGACGCCGTGCAGGACGCGCTGGTCGAGGCGGTCCGCGCCTGGCCGGCCGACCCGCCGCGGGATCCGTTGGGCTGGCTGGTCACCGTGGCGTGGCGTCGGTTCCTCGACGCGGCCCGGGCGGACGCGGCCCGCCGCCGCCGGGAGGACGTCGTCGACGAGGAGCCGGCACCAGGGCCCGCCCCCGCGGTGGACGACACGCTGGCGCTGTACTTCCTGTGCGCGCACCCGTCGCTGACGCCGGCGTCCGCGGTCGCACTCACGCTGCGGGCCGTGGGCGGCCTGACCACCCGCCAGATCGCGGCGGCCTATCTGGTGCCCGAGGCGACCATGGCGCAGCGCATCAGCCGGGCGAAGCGGACCGTCTCCGACGTGCGGTTCGACCAGCCCGGGGACGTCGCCACCGTGCTGCGCGTCCTCTACCTGGTGTTCAACGAGGGCTACGCCGGCGACGTCGACCTCGCCGCCGAGGCCATCCGGCTCACCCGGCAGCTCGCGGCGGCGATCGACCACCCGGAGGCCGCGGGGCTGCTCGCCCTCATGCTGCTCCACCACGCCCGGCGCGCCGCCCGGACCGCGCCTGACGGGGCGCTGGTGCCGCTCGCCGCGCAGGACCGCGGCCGGTGGGACACCACACTGATCACCGAGGGCGTCGACATCCTGCAGGCCGCCCTCGCCCGCGACCGGCTGGGCGAGTTCCAGGCCCAGGCGGCCATCGCGGCACTGCACGCCGACGCGCCCACCGTCGAGGAGACGGACTGGGTGCAGATCGTCGAGTGGTACGACGAGCTCGCCCGGCTGACCGACAGCCCGGTCGTCCGGCTCAACCGCGCGGTGGCCGTCGGCGAGGCGGACGGGCCGCGCGCCGGTCTGGCGGCACTTGCGGGGCTGGACGCCGCCCTCCCCCGCCACACCGCGGTGGCGGCGTACCTCCACGAGCGCGACGGCGACCTGGCGACGGCGGCACGGCTGTACGCCGAGGCGGCCCGGAAGGCACCCAACCTCGCCGAACGCGACCATCTGACACGCCAGGCCGCCCGCCTCAACTCCCGCCAGGACCGCTGAGAGCTGAGAGTCGAAGGCGGCCCGGCCGCGGCCAGGTCGGCCGCTGGGGGTCAGCCGTGGCGGAAGCCGGTGCCGGTGCGGTCCGTCGGGTCCGGGGGCAGGCCGAGGTAGCGGGCGCGCAGCTGGTCCCAGGCGGCGAGCCGGCTGAAGTCGGGGGCGGGCAGCAGCTCCTGGGCGTCGCTGAGGAACGGGTTGGGCAGCAGGACGGTCATCATCTGCTCGTTGATCGCGTTGAACATCCGCAGGCCCCAGGACGTCGGCGCGCCCCCGGGGCCGAGCCTGCGGTACAGCTCGGCGCGGGCGCAGCGGCGGATGCGTCCCAGCTCCGGCCCGCTCGCCGTGTGCTCACCGATGCACAGGTGGAAGTGCCAGGCGCCGAAGTCGACGGTGACGTAGCCGTCGTACATGGCGATCTTCCGGGGGGCGTTGGGGGCCGCGACCTCCCAGGCGGCTCCCTGGACCAGGACCCCGAAGCCGATCTGGCGCCAGTGGTCGGTGAAGACGTCCGTGATGATGCCGAGCAGGGTCTCGGTGTCGATCGGCAGGTCCCAGATCTGCAGGGTGCCGTTGCCGAGCTCGTCGACGGTGCGGAAGCCGGTGTCGGTGGTCATCTCCGTGTCCTTTCCTGTGGTCCGGGCAGCGGGCAGTCGCCGCAGGTGCCGCCGCCGGGCACCCGGTAGAACAGGCAGCAGCTGCGCCGTACGACCGAGGCGGCCATGACCTGCCCGTCCGGTGTGAGCGCGTGGACGGTCGTGCCGGCCAGCGGTGGCGTCGCGAGCAGCAGCGCGGTGAGTCTGCCCACGGCTCCGCTCTCGGCCCGGCCCGCGCTGGAGCTGGAGCTGTTCGGCGCCGGCGGGGCCGCGAGAAATCCGCTCAGCATCCGGGTGGCGCCGACCAGCGCGGACGCGGCGTTGCCCCACAGCAGTCCGGGAGGGAGACGGGTCTGGGCCTGGAGCGCAGCGAAGTAGGGCCGCAGGTTCCGCTCGACGACGACCTCGCGAAGCAGGCTCCCAGCCGCCGCCACCGGCCCGTCCGCCCCGTTGGCGCCGTCGGCGCCGTCGGCTGGGTCGGGTGGGCTGGGCGCAGTCGGCCACCAGCCGGCGGGCCGGTCGACGATCAGCCGCAGCGGGGCGGTGAGGCGGGGCTGGACACGCAGTGCGGACGGGTCGAGATCCGGGACGATGCCCGAGGTCGCCCACGTTCCCAGCGCGACGGACCAGAGCCGCGCCGCGTGGCCGAGGGCGAGGGTGGACGCGGCGACCCGCCGCTCGACCCCGCCGAGCCGGGCGTTCACGCCGTCGATGGCCGCCGTGAGCGCGGCACCGCCCAGGTACAGCTCGCTGACCGACACGGGCGCGGTCTCGTCCGCGTCAGCGGTCCCGTCGGCATCAGCTGTGCCGCCGGTGCTGATCGTCGGCGCCGCCGACGGCACGTCCGCCTCGAAGTAGGGGCTGATGGCGGTGAGGGCTGCCAGCGCGGAGCGGACCCGCGCGCTGTCGGCCGGTTCCGCGGAACCGCTCATCGGTACCTCCCGGTCGAGGCGCCTCCGGTGGAGGGGCCCGCGGTGTGTGGGGCTGGCTGGCTCGTCACAGCGGGCCGCGCAGCTCGAAGGTTCTGGTCGCCGGGTCGAAGCGGAGGTCGTCGCCGTCGAAGGAGGTGTTGACCGCGCCGGAGCCGACCACCTCGTCAGGGTGCCCGGTGTGGAGGGCCCCCGTCCGGTCGACGAGCCAGACCTGGTCGGCGACACGCAGGGAGAGTTCGAGGTCGTGGGTGGAGACGATCACGGTGAGGTTCCGTTCCCGGGCCAGCCTGCGCAGCAGGGCGGTGACAGTGACACGGGACGGGGCGTCCAGGAAGGCGGTCGGCTCGTCCAACAGGATCATGGATGGTTCCTGGGCGAGCGCGCGGGCCATCATCACCCGTTGCCGTTCGCCGTCGGAGAGTTCGCCGACGGGGCGGGCGGCGAGATGGCGGGCGTGGACGGCGTCGAGCGCCCAGCGCACGACCGCGTGATCGGCGTCGGTGAGTCGTCCGGTGGGGCCGGTGTGCGGGTGACGGCCCAGGCCGACGAGCTCGGCGGCGGTGAGCAGCCCGATCTGGACCCGGTCGGTGAGCACGACGCCGACGAGCCGGGCCCGTTCGGCGCCGCCGAGCCGGGCGAGATCGGCCCCGTCGAGCCGCATCCGGCCGGCGAGCGGCGGCTGGAGCCCGGCCAGGGTACGGAGCAGGGTGGACTTGCCGATCCCGTTCGGGCCGAGCAGGACGGTGAGCTGCCCACGCGGCGCGGCGGCGGACAGCCCGGCCAGCACCTCCCGCCCCGACCGCCCCGACCGCCCCGACCGCCCGGACCGCCCGGACCGCCCGCGGAGGCTGGGCGGGCGGAGGGCGCGCCGCCGGTAACCGACGGCGAGGTCCGCCAGGACGAGGCCCGGTGCCATCAGGCGGCTCCGGCGACGTCGACGCGGGCGCGCAGCAGGACGGCGATCACGATCGGTGCGCCGACCAGCGCGGTGATGACGTTGATCGGCAGGACGAGGCCGGTGCCGGGCAGCTGGGCGGCGATCGAGCAGGCCAGCGCGAGCAGCGCGCCGGTGAGCAGCGTGCCGGGGACGAGCACCCGGTGGTCGGCGGTGTCGAGCAGGCGGCGGGCGACGTGCGGCACCGCGATGCCGAGGAAGGCCACCGGCCCGCAGAAGGCGGTGACCGCCCCGGCGAGCACGGACGCGCCGAGCAGCGTCACCGCGCGGACCCGGCGCAGCCGCAGCCCCAGCGTGCGGGCGTAGTTCTCGCCGAGCAGCAGGGCGTTGAGCGGCTTCACCGAGGCGAGCGCGACGAGCAGTCCGAGGCCGACCGCGGGCGCGAAGACCGTCAGGTCACTGCTGGACGTCCCGGCGAAGCTCCCGAGGGACCACGTCCAGTACTGGATGGCGCGTTCCGGGGCAGTCCAGGTGAGGAGGAGGCTGACGACGGAGCTGACGGCGCTGCCCAGAATGACGCCGATGACGAGCAGGGTGACGACGGAGCGGACCCAGTTCGCGAGCAGGAGCACGGCGGCCAGGACGATGGCCGCGCCCGCGGCCCCGGCGATGACGACGCCGAACCGGTCACTGCCGGCGACCTTGGCGGTGAAGGTCCCGCCGGAACCGCCGATCCCGGCGACGACGAGCGCGACACCGAGGCTGGCGCCGGAGCTGACACCCAGCGAGTAGGGGTCGGCGAGCGGATTGCGGAACAGGGTCTGCATCTGCAGCCCGGCGACGCCGAGGGCCGCGCCGGCAAGCGCGGCGGTGAGCGCGCGGGGCAGCCGGATCTGGCCGACGACGACCGTCCACCGCGGGTCGTGCGGCGCCCGCCCGGCGAGGACCCGCAGGGTCTCGTCGAGTGGGACGGCGACCGAGCCGACGGCGAGCGCGAGCAGGAACGTCGCCGCGACCGCCGCCACGAGCCCGCCGAGCACCAGCGCCCGGCGCCCGCCCACCCGGCGGCGGCCGCGGCGCTCAACCGCGAGGGGCTCCCCCGCGGCAGCTCCGGCGGGCACCGCCGTGGGGGACGTGGAGGTCGGTGACGTCGTCACGTGATGCGGCGGTAGAAGGCGAAGGTGTGGTCGGGGAAGGCGTCGGGGTGCAGGATCGCGGCCAGGTCGCCGAGCACGAGGTCGGGCCGGGTGACGCCGCGTTCCCAGTAGTCGTTGCCGCCGCCCGGCCCGATGACCAGCGTGTTGCTCCACACCTGCCCGCCGTGGACGGCCGCGAGCTGGCCGTACCGCTCGTCCTCGGTGGTGACGTCGGCGAGGTTCTCCCATTCGCCGTCGGCGAGCCAGACGGGGGCGCTGCCGGATTCGGTGAACACCGTCTCGAAGTCGAGTTCGAGGCTGCCGGTGTCGGTCTCGCCGGCCCACGGGTAGGTGGCGCCGGCGTCGGCGAGGAGCTTGCCGACGTAGCTGCCACCGGACGGCATGTACCAGGTGCCCTGGTACATGGTACCGATCAGCGTGGAGACCGGGTCGCCGCCGGGCACCCGGTCGGCGATGGCGGTGTAGTCGGCCTCGATCCGGTCGAAGACCTTCGCCGCTTCGGCCTCGTCGCCGGTGAGGGCGGCCATGAACTTCACCCATTCGGCGCGGCCGAGCGGGTCGGCCTCCAGCCATTCGGCGTTGGCGACGACGGGAATGCCCGCGTCCCGCAGCGTTCCGTACTCGGCGGATTCGGTGCCGCCGGTCATCACGATGTCCGGTGCCGCGGTGACGACCCGCTCGGTGTCGATCTGGCCGCCGGGGGCGTACTCGACGATCTCGTCGGCGTCGGCGCGGGCCCGGATGTCCTTGTCGACGACGGTCGCGGCACTCGCCACTCCGGTGAGGACGTTCTCGCGCCCCAGGTCCACGAGCAGCGGCAGATGCGTGGTCGAGCCGGAGTAGAGGCCGCGGACCGGGATCTCGATCCGTGGTGCGCCGGCGAGCTCACCGGTCAGTTCTGGCTCGGGCGTCCCGCATCGGTAGAGCACGTACGACTCGGGTTTCCCGTCCGGGTACGGCTCCTTCACGGTGAGGACCTGGTAGGCCTTCTCGTAGCGGACGGTGAAGTTCTTCGCGTGTTCCAGCGTCGAGCGGTCCGGGAAGTAGTCGGCCGCCGGGTCGAAGTCGGTCACGCACCCCCGGGCGTCGGCATCCGCGCCGGCCTGCGGTGACGAGGATGTCCCGTCGTCACCGCAGGCGGCGAGCAGGGCGGGGGTGAGTAGGAGGGTGGCGCTCAGGGCCACCAGACGTGCGCGCATGCCGGAATCGGCCGCCTTCCAACACCTCGTGGACGGATCGCGGGTGCCGTGGCCGGTCTCCTGGCTGACGGGTGGTGCGCCGGCGGCCGCCTTCCCGGGCGTGCGGTCCGTGTGGCCCGCTGCCCAGTGGCTTCCCCGGCAGGCGGGGAGTGGCTGTCGACATCCCGATCACAGTGGCGAGGGCCGCTCCGGCATCACACCGGTCTTCCCGAACACCACGGCGACGAGAACGGTACGGTCCACACCACCTCATCTGCAAGGCTATGCAAGTGTTTTCTCGTTCTGCCCCAGACCGTCCGAGCTCGGCCCTAGCCTGGTCGGTTCGCCACCGCTGGCCGGCTGCCGGCGGCTGGCCGCTGGCCGCTGGCCGCTGGCCGCTGGCTGGCAAGGCGGCGCATCTGGCCTGGAGCCCGCCATAGGGTCGAAAGACACCGGGCTGACGAAGGGACAACGATGAGAGAGCAGCGTCGGGGCCGCAAGATCGCCATGGCCCAGGACGAGGTGGATGCCTTCCTCGCCGAGGAGCGCACCTGCCGGGTGGCGACGACGAGCCCGAGCGGTCCTCATCTGACACCGCTGTGGTTCGTGTGGGACGGGCAGGCGCTGTGGCTCAACTCGGTCGTGAGAAGCCAGCGCTGGACGGACCTCGAGCGTGATCCGCGGGTCGCCGTGGTCATCGACACCGGGCACGGCTTCGGTGAGCTGCGCGGGGTGGAGATCCGCGGCCGGGCGGAGAGCGTGGGAGAGGCCCCGCGCACCAGCACCCCCGACCCCGACCTCGCCAACACCGAGCTGCTGTACGCCCGGAAGTACACCGGCCGCGACGAGATGCACTACGACGGCCGGCACGCCTGGCTGCGGGTGGTCCCCGAGAAGATCAGCAGCTGGGACTTCCGCAAGATGTAGGGCGGCGGGGCCGGCCGCCGGCCGCCGGCCGCCGACAGCCGGCTGGCGGCTGGCGGCGGCGGCTGGCGGCCTTGCGTCACAGTGCGGAGAAGGCGACCTCCGTCGACTTGATCAGTGCCGTGACCGCCGTTCCCGGCTCGAGGCCGAGGTCGTCGGCAGCGGCGCGGGTGATCGCGGCGGTCAGCTCGGTGCCGGGCCCGAGGGCGACCCGGGCCAGCGCCATCGCGCCGCCGGTGTCGAGGGCGACCACGGTGCCGCTGAGCCGGTTGCGGATCGTCAGCCCGGAGGTCGCACCGATGGCCAGGGAGACGTCCGTCGCCTTGATCAGCACCTCGACCTCGCTGCCGATCGCGACACCGACGTCCTTGATGGCGTCCATGGTGACGGCGGAGGTGAGCGTCTCGCCGTTCGGCAGATCTATGCGAACGGTGCCCATCACAGCGCCGCCGGTGATCTCGGCGACGGTACCGGTGAGCCGATTGCGGATGCTCAAGGTCATCGGGAACTCGCCGTGGATACCCCGGTCTTCCGGCCGGAGAGGAAACGGTGCTCCACACTGGAATGCATGTTCGGTCCTTTCGGTAGAATGTTGGCGTGCCCCGCTTTCGGCTCTATCCGTCCGCCGGACAGGTCGGCGGGCCGGTTGAGCACTGCAGGCATGCGCGTTTTGCGCGGAATCTGGCGGTGGAGCAGCAGGAATGGCGGACGCCCCACCGGGCAAGGCGCCGAACCATCTGGAGCACTGCCGGCAGTTGACCGAGGCGCGGGCGGAGGTCCACTGGCTGCGAGCCGGATAGCAGACTGTTCAGCAGCAGGCCCTGCGGGACTTCGACCAGGCGATGCGAAACTTCTTCGGCGGTCCGCACCGGCGGCCGACCTATCGGAAGAAGGACCCGTTCCGCCCGGGGCACGGCCGAGAACCCGGGGCGGAACGTCCGACAGAAAGCCAGCCTGAACCGGGGCATCCTCGCTGGCGGCTGGGGTTTGTTCGTTCAGCGCCTGGAACAGAAGGTACCCGGGCGGGCGGAGAAGATACCGGCCGCCTGTACCAGTCGGCCTTGCTCGGCCTGCGGGCATACGGCGCCCGGGAATCGCGGGAGTCAAGCGGTGTTCCGGTGTGTCGCCTGCGGACATGAGAGCAACGCCGACGTGAACGCTGCACGGAACATCGCCGCAGGGCGTGCGGTGAACGCGCGGGAGGCGGCCCGACAGGGCTTCCCGTGAACCGCGAACCTCAACGAACCACACTCCCTCGGGTGAGTGTGTAGGAGTTGGAATCCCCCGCATTCAGGCGAGGGAGGACGTCAAGGCTGGACAGTAGCCAGGTCCTGTTGCGGGCGGATTACGCCCGAGCCGGCAGCCGTCGGCCGGACACCCGATCGGGCCGGTGGCGACAGGCGGGCTCCCGAGGGGCCGAGGGGCCGAGCAGAGCCCGGGCCCTGGTCGTGACGCGGGGACCCGGGCCTGACCCGGGCGCCCTACGAACCGACGCGTACCAGGGTGATCGAGGAGATCGAGGAGACGTACCGGCCGCCCTTGGTGTCGGACGGCACGGTCAGCCGGGGGCCGTCCGCGGCGAGGGAGACGCCGTCCTCGGTGGCGGCGATCAGGGCCTGGACCCCGCCGAAGCCCTCGGTGATCTCGGGCCAGGACAGCACGGACTCGTACCCGTCACTGGCGCGGATCAGCACCGCGTAGCGGAGCAGGTCGTTCTTGACCTCGGGCCGGAACTTCGGGCCGGCCGCCTGGATGACGTCGACGAGCCGGGGGCCGGTGTAGGTGTGCGTCTGCGTTCCGCTGCCGCTCGCGAACGACACCTGCTGGGTGTGCTGCGGGTACTTCACCAGGTCGGCGACGGTGAGCCGGACGGGGTGCGCGACAGCACCCTTGACGACGAAGGCGGCAGGCCGCGGCGGCGGGGTCGGCCTCGGGGGCTTCGGGTGGTGGGCGGACGTGGCGGCGCGCTGGCCTGCCCCGGAGGCCCCGGCGGCCTCGGCGGCCGCACCGGGCAGGAACGCGACGAACGCTGCGATGAGGAGCGTGGGCACGGCGAGCAGGGCGGTGCACCGGCGGGAGAAGACCCCACGGGTGAGGTGCCTGTGGATGAGGACCCTGCGGGTGGGGTGCGGCGACATCTGACCGTCTTTCCTTCTGTCTGCGAGCGGAGGCGAGAACGGAGAGGCGCAAGCTCACCAGCTGCGGCTCCGTCGCCCGCGGAGGGTCAGGCGCGGGAGCGACGGAGTGCCCGGAGGCTCCTCCCGTCCACTTCCCGCACCTTAACGAATCTCCGCATATGAGGTGTTGAAACACCAAAATATCCGCAAGTACGGACATCCGGGGTTCGCGGGTTCTGGCCGCGCCGCCCCTGCCTCTACCCCTGTGCCCGCCTCGGCCCGCCTCGGCCCGCCTGCGACTACGGGACTGCGGGCTGGTGTGCAGCCAGCGGCCCGCGGGGCAACCGGGGCGACCGGCAGATCTTGCCGACAGGTAGCGACCGGTGTGCTCTGCCGATCGAGACCGTCGAGTTCGGCGAACACCCGGGCCGCCACCCGACGGTGAGACAGTCATCAGCGGCTTACTGATTCCGCATTCCGGGATGCCACCATTCCCCCGGTTGAGCAGAAAAGTATTCACGGAGAACTGCGGTCACGCCGGGATCATCCGGTGCGGGCTGTCGTGAACGATGCCGGATCACCGAACTACACGCCGCCGCCCCCGCCGTCTGGCAGGTGGTGGACAGGTCGACGACGCCGCACCGGGTAGAATCGCGCTACCGAAATGCGGGCCAGTGCTCCGGCCTTCAGGACGGGGGTGAAGGGCCGCGTGGGAAGGCCGCCTTGCGGCCTGAGCGTGCTCTGGACCGGGCGTTTCTGCTGGTCGATGTACTGGTGGAGGACCGACAGCGGCGCTCCGCCGACAGAGCCTGCGAAGTAGGACCCGGACCAGAGCCGGTTGGCCCGCCAGTAGTGCCGGGCGAGGTCGGGGAATTCCTGGCGCATCCGGCGGGACGACACGCCTTTGAGGCTGTTGACGAGCTCGACAGGGCGGCCTTGGGTGGGAAGTGGACGAGGAGGTGGACGTGGTCGCCCTCGCCGTTGAACTCGACCAGTTCGACCTCGAAGTCGGCGCACACCGCCCGCATGATCTCCTCCAGTCGGGTCAGGTGCCGGTCGGTGAACACACGGTGCCGGTACTTCGTCACGAAAACCAAGTGGGCGTGCAGGACGAAAACACAGTGCCTGCCAGTGCGAACGTCGAGATCTGGAGCCATAGACCAAGTGTAGAATGGTCGTGTGCAGCTTCGGTACAACTACCGTCTCGACCCGTCGTCGGGTCAGATCGCGGCGTTGTCCCGGGTGTTCGGCTGTGCCCGGGTCGTGTTCAACGACGCGCTGAGGCTGCGGCAGGACGCCCGTGCGGCCGGGCTGCCCTCCATCTCGGACGGGGAACTGTCCCGCCGGGTCATCACCGAGGCGAAGCGGACCCCGGAGCGGGCGTGGCTCGGCGAGGTGTCCGCCGTGGTGCTCCAGCAGGCGCTGGCCGACCTGAACACCGCCTACCGGAACTTCTTCTCCTCGGTGTCCGGGAAGCGGAAGGGCCGGAAGGTCTCCCCGCCCCGGTTCCGGTCGCGGAAGGACAACCGGCAGGCGGTCCGGTTCACGAAGAACGCCCGCTTCACGGTCACAGCAGGGCGGAAGCTGCGCCTCCCGAAGATCGGGGACGTGGCGGTGCGCTGGTCGCGGGACCTGCCCGCCGCGCCTTCGTCGGTGACCGTGATCCGGGACGCGGCGGGCCGGTACTTCGCCTCGTTCGTCGTGCGGACGGCGGACGAGGCGTGGCCGCCGGTCGAGTCCGAGGTGGGTATCGATCTGGGTCTGACGCACTTCGCGGTCCTCTCGGACGGCACGAAGGTCACGTCGCCGACGTTCCCGCGCTGCGCGCACCGCACGCTGCGCCGGTTACAGAAAGACTTGTGCCGCAAGAAGAAGAGCAGCAGCAACCGACGGAAAGCCGTCGTCAAGGTGGCCCGCGCACACGCCCGGGTGGCCGACGCCCGGCGGGACTGGCAGCACAAACTCTCCACGGCGATCATCCGCGACAACCAAGCGGTCTACGTCGAGGATCTGTGCGTCACCGGTCTCGGTCGGACCCGGATGGCCCGGTCGGTGCACGACGCGGGCTGGTCCCAGTTCGTCGGCATGCTGGAGTACAAGGCCGCCCGGTACGGCAGGACGTTCGCCCGCGTCGACAGGTTCTTCCCGTCTTCGCAGGTGTGCTCGGCCTGCGGGGTGAAGGACGGGCCGAAGCCGCTGGACGTCCGGGGGTGGACCTGCCCGGCCTGCGGTACCGTCCACGACCGGGACGTCAACGCGGCCCGGAACATCAGAGCCGAGGGACGCAAGGTCGCCGCCGGGCAGGCGGAGACCGTAAACGCCCGGGGAGCGCAGGTAAGACCGGCACCCGTGCCGGCACCGCGCCGCGAAACGGGAACCCGCCAGAAGCTCACGCCCACAGCGGCGTAGCAGGCTGGAATCTCCACCCTTCAAGGTGGAGAGGATGTCAACGCCTCGTCTGGGAGATCGGCCATGCGGTGCACACGCCCCTCGATTTGCTTCCCGGAAGCCACGCCATGAACGAGGTGTTCGGTGCGGCGCTCAGCTGCCTGCGCTGGGAGATCAGCCTGGCCCCGTTCACCCGGGGCGGTCTCCACGCCATCGCGCCTGACACCATCGTCACGAACGACCATGCCGAGGTCCTGCTTGGCGCCCTGCGTCAGAAGCTCCCCGGGCACCCCTCCCGGTTGATGCCGCTGGTCCAGGGCGGGCCGGTTACGGCCCTGCCACTTACGGCCCTGTCGGCCCGCGCCGACACAAGGAGCTGCACCACCGAAACGCATTGCACTGCATCACACCGCACCGCACCGGTCGACACAGCACCGACATTTCACACACGTTTCTCCGGCGCTGTCGCGCCGGAACTCCCGTCCGGGGTGACTCTGTGGCACAGTTCGTCGTCCATCCCGACCGGCACCGCGAGTTCGGGAAACCCAGCGAGACGTTTCTTCTCATCACCCAGACCGACCGCGTCGACGATTTCGTGCTCGCCCCGAGCACCAGCTACCGGCATACCGCCATGGCGACGATCGAGGCCGGCGAACCGCTCGGCGCCGCGCTGAGCACGGGGCGCTGCCCGGAGAGCGCCGACATCTTCGTCGTCTGCCCGGACCGTTTCGTCGTCTCCCCCGAACCGGCGGTGCTCGGCCCCGGCCGGCGGCTGGTCGTCATGCCCTGCGGGTCGACCCCGGTGACCGACGCCCAGGTCGACTACTTCCTCACCACCGTCGAGAGCACCGACCCGGTGGCCCTCGAGGCCCGGGCGGACCGCCTGTTCGGCGCGCTCGGCGCGACGCCGTACGTGTGGCTCACCGCCTCGCAGGAGTCGACGTCCGCCACGTTCGGGATCTCGGCCGGCTACGCGTGGAACCAGCAGGCCGGGACGGTGGCGCCCGGTGGGCAGCAGATCGCGCCGGCCGGGGAGGCCAGTGCGGCGCCCACCACCCCGTACCACTTCGGCACCTCCCGGCGGCTCGACCTGAACGGGACCGTCACCCTGCTCGGCGCCCCGATCGTGCACCGCGGCGACGACCCGGACTGCGTCGACGAGCAGGCCGCCCTCTACAAGGATCTGGACGCGCTGCGCCAGAGCCCGGTGATCCTGACCTTCACCGACGGCGTGGTGACCGATGTCCGGGCGACCGCACCGGAGGGCAAGGGTGCGGTGGCCGCCCTGAACGATCTCTACGAGGCGGACGAGTACTACCGGGTGCTGTGGGAGTTCGGTATCGGGCTCAACCCGGTGCTACGCCAGCAGCCCGGCAACTGCGGCCTGAACCAGATGTTCGGTGCGACCAACGGGGTTGTCCACCTGGGCTTCGGCCTGCCTCCCACAACGCGCTACGCCCTCACGTTCACCTGCGTCGACACCGTCATGACGGACACGGAGGGCAACACCCTGGCCGGCCCCGTCCCCCCTCGCCGCCGGGGTCGACAGGCGTAGTCCGACTCACAGTCGTCCGGGCCGGCGAGGCACTTCGCGTGGCCGGCCGGCCGGTAAGAATGGGGCCAGCACACCCGAGGCAAGCCAGGAGGAAACCGTGCAGCGGACCGCCACCCGGCGTCACTACCTCATGGTCGAACCGAAGTATTTCGACGTCGAATACTCGATCAATCCCTGGATGCATCCCGAGGTACCGACGTATGCCAAGATCGCAGTCGAGCAGTGGGGGCGCCTGCGCGATCTCTACCTCGAGCTCGGGCACCGGGTGGACGTCCTGGAAGCACGCCCCGGGCTGCCGGACATGGTCTTCTCCGCCAATGGCGCGACCGTCGTGGACGGGCGGGTGCTGGTCGCGCGTTTCCGGCACCCGCAACGACGCCCCGAATCCGCGGCGTTCCTCGAATGGTTCGAAAAGCGGGGCGGGGAATTCGCCGAGGTCCGGCAGGCACAGTGGATGAATGAGGGCGAGGGTGACTGCCTGACCGTCGGGGAACGCATCCTGGCCGGTTCCGGCTTCCGGACCGCCATCGAGGCGCATGCGGAGCTCCACGAGTTCTTCGGGCGCCCGGTCGTCACCCTGACACTCACCGACCCGCGTTACTACCACCTCGACACAGCTCTCGCCGTTCTCGACGAGCAGACCATCATGTACAACCCGCAGGCCTTCACCGACGAGAGCCGGCGGCTGCTCGCGGAGCTCTACCCGGACGCCGTCACCGCGTCGGATGCCGACGCCGTGGCGTTCGGCCTGAACGCCGTCTCGGACGGACGGCACGTCGTCCTGCCGCGGGCCGCTGTCGGGGTGATCGCCGAGCTGCGCGAGCGTGGTTTCGAGCCGATCGGCCTCGACATGTCCGAGCTGCAGAAGGCCGGCGGCGGGCCGAAATGCTGCACCCTGGAGCTGCGCGGCGGGCCAGAATAAGCGTCGTGCTGCACCCCTCACGCGCCGTCGCGCGCGTCACCTACGACCGCGACGCCGCCCACGTCGTCCTTGACGAGGCGCTGACCTGCCACGTGGGTTTCGTGGTCGACGGCCGGCCGCATGTGATCCCCACACTGCACGTCCGGGTCGGGGAAACGCTGTATGTGCACGGATCGACCGGAGCAAGGCTCCTCGCGGCGGGGCGGTCCGCGGCACTTCCGGTGTGTGTGACGGTCTCCCTGCTCGACGGCCTCGTCCTCGCCCGGTCGGCCTTCCACCATTCGCTGAACTACCGCTCCGTCATCGTCCACGGTGACGCGCGGGCGGTCGTGGACGAGGACGAGAAGGCGCGCGTTCTCGCCGCCCTCGTGGACCGGGTCGGGGTCGGGCGGTCGGAGCAGTGCCGCCCCCCGACACCAAAGGAGCTGGCGGCGACGGCCGTCCTGGCGCTGGGCCTGGGCGACCCGTCGACAGATGTCGCGCTGAAGTCCCGCACCGGCCCGCCGACCGACGACCCGCCCGACCTGGACTCGGGCTACTGGGCCGGTGTCGTCCCCGTCCAGCTCACCGCCGGTGCCGCGGAGCCGGACTGTGACCTGCCCGTCCCCACCGGTCTCGCGCCGACGCTGGAAGCCCGCCGGTGACACGGCAGCCGGTGACGCCGCAGCCGGCCGGCGACACGGAAGATCCGCCCGTGTCGCAGCGGCAGGCGGTCGTCGCGGTGCTGCTCCGCGCCGGGCGGGTGCTCGTCATCGAACGCGGCCCGCTGGCCGCCCGGTCCGGGTTCTGGGCACCGCCCAGCGGGCGGATCGAGCCCGGCGAGACGCAGGCCGAGGCACTCGTCCGCGAGGTGGGGGAGGAGGTCGGGCTGACCGTCGTCGCCGGCGCCAAGGTCTGGGAGTGCGACACCGACGACGGCAGCTTCCGCCTGCACTGGTGGACGGCCCCGGCCGAGACCGGCGACCTCCGCCTCGACCCCGGCGAGGCCAGCGCCGCCCGCTGGGTGACGGCGGCGGAGTTCCGCACGCTGACACCCACCTTCGACGGCGACATCCCCTTCTTCGAAGAGGTTCTCCCGACCCTGCTGTGACGTCCCCACACCCCGGAGGGTGTCGCGGCGGAAAAGGAGGCTGATCTCAGGCGCCGGCCTCAGTGGAAGAGGCCGCGCGGCTTTCCCGGGGGGAGGTCGAGGTGCGTCTGGATACCTGGTGGGGCGGCGACGACGTCATGGATCATGTTGACGACCGACATGGCCGTCCAGGTCCGGCCTGCGTCGACCGAGCCGCCGGACGGCTTCGCCTCGACGGTGAGCGTGGTAACCGGCTCGCCGAGGAACTCGACGATGTACCGGCTCGCGCCATCGATGATCTCCGGGGTGAGGTCGTCCGCCATCTTCCACTTCGACTGGAAGACGATGGCGGGGCGCCCGTCGACGATCGCCTCCCAGCGGCGGCACATGCCCGCCACCTTGCCGGCCGGGATCACACCCGAGGCGACGGTGAGTTCCCTGTCGCTGACGGCAACGGTGAGGCCGCACTCGTACCGGTCGACCGTGAGGCCGAGACCCGTTGCCAGCAGGCCGATCGACTGGCTGTAGACGTCGAGGGCGAGCCGGTGCGTCCGGTGGGCCTCCTCCGGGTCGCGACCGAACCCGAAGGCGGTGAGCATGTCGCTCGCCGGCGCATCGCTGAAGTCGACAACCTCGGTCACGACCACCTGGTCGAGGCGGCTCTGCAGCCGGGAGCCGACGAGCGCGAGGATGTCGCCGGCGAAGCCCGGGTGGATGCCACCCGAGTGAAAACTGGTCCCGCCCGCCTGGCAGGCCGCCTGGAGGCGGACCGTCTGCTCGTCGTCCGGCCGCGGGAACGTGAAGCCGAGGGGCGTGACGACGTTCTTCCCGGAACGCAGGAGCGCCTCGAGGTCGTCGATATCCGGCTGTAACGGCGCGTAGTGCACGCAGTCGGCGTCGAGGGCGAGGAGCTTGTCCTTGTCCGTCGTGGCCGTGACACCGAGCGGGTCGATGCCGGCGAGCAGGCCCGCGTCCACACCGTCCTTGGCCGCGGAGGTCGTGTAGACGCCGGCCAGATCGAAGGTGGGATTGGCCGCGAAATGACGGATGGAGATCTGGCCGATATGGCCGGTGCACCACTGAACGACACGCACGGGACGCGACGAGGTGATCATTGGGATCGCCTCCTTCTCGAAAGGCTGGATCCGGAACGCGGGGCCCCGCGAACACGGCCATACCCCCGCGAACTTACCGAGGTGACGCCGCACCCGCTACCGGATACCCGGCGGACGGATACGAGTCCGCCGGCACGAGCCATTCATGTTCCGGACATGGCCGGCAAAATGCCCGGAGCCCCGCGTGACAACAAGCCGCGAGGTTCCGGGCATCTCAGAACCGAGCCGCCTCAGCCGGAGCCCGCCGCGGCGGAGCCCGCAACCGCGGGACCCACCGCGGCAGGGCCGGTCAGCGCGGAGCCGGTCAGCAGGTGCCGAGCATGCTCGTGAGGGCGGACTTCTCGGCACTGTCCACGGTCAGGGCGTAGTAGTACTTCACCTGGACCCAGGCGCGGGCGTAGGTGCACCGGAACGAGGAGAGCGACGGCTGCCACTCGGCCGGGTCCTTGTCGCCCTTGGACTGGTTGACGTTGTCGGTGACAGCCCACAGCTCGGGCCCGCCGAGGTCGTTGGCGTAGGTCTGGCGCTTCGAGGTGGTCCAGGCCCAGGCGCCGGAGGCCCACGCCTCCGCGAGCGGCACCATGTGGTCGATGTCGACGTCCGACGCCGCCGTCCAGGTGGCGCCGTCGTACGGGCTGTACCAGGAGCCGGACGTCGCCGCGCAGCTGCTGTTCACGACGACGCCGGAGCCGTCGCGCTTCAGCACCTGCTCCCGGGTGTTGCACGCCCCGGAGACGGTGATCCAGTGCGGGAACAGGTCACGGTCGTAGGTGGACGCGTGCGACTCGGCCGCGACGGTCAGCGAGTTGAGCCGGCTCAGCGCGGTGCTCGCCGACGGGATGTTCGGGGGCGTCGCGTTCGCCGGGACCACGGCGAACAGGACACCGACGAGTGCGGCGACCACGGCGACCGCGGCCGCCCTGACGGTGCGAGGGGTCACGACACGCTCCTGACCGGTTCCACCGTGGCCGGACGGATTTTCGGCACAAGGTCCGGAGAAACCTTCAGGAGAATCCCAGAGAAAAGCTTTCAGAAGGCAGACTAGAAGCAAATGATCAGGAAATCATCGACGCCGGAGAATAACTCTCGGAGAACGCGTTCCCCTGGAGCGCAAAACCCTGGTGAACCCTCGGCATAACGCCGGACGACAAGCCGCGCCGAGCCGCCGCCGACCCCGGCCGGATCTCCGCCCGGCCGGGGTCGGCGGCGGTCAGGGACCGGGTGCCGTCATGCGGCGGGGGTGGGGAGGCGCCGGCCGGTGCCGACGTCGAACAGGTGCAGGTCGGCGAGTGCGACACGGGCCCGTACCCGGTCGCCGAGGGCTGGCTGCCGGTCCCCCGCGCGCACGGTCACCGCCCACCGGCCGAAGTCTCCGGTGCAGTGCACGACGGCGGAGTCACCGGTGAACTCCACGACGTCCACCGCGCCCGTCACGACCAGCCCCGGGCCGCCTGCCGCTCCCCCGGAGGCAGCCGCTCCCCCGGACACCGGCGCTCCCCCAGGCACCGGCGTTCCCGTGGACGCCAGCTCGCCGGAGGACGACGGCTCGCCGGGCGCGGGCATCTCGAGGACGCCGTCACCCGGCCGCCAGCCGAGGCGGACGCGGTCCGGCACCCCGCCGCCGGCCAGCGTGCCGTCGCCAGAGAGCGCGCCACCGCCGGGGAGCAACCCGCGGAGGCGGCCGTCAGGCGACGTCCCGGCTGTCAGTTCGAGGCCGGCCGGGTGGGACGCCGCCGCCACCTCGTGCAGGTTCATCGCCGGGCTGCCGACGAAACCGGCGACGAAGACGTCCGCCGGGTGGCGGTAGACCTCGCCGGGTGTGCCGGACTGGACGACCTTCCCCCCGTTCATCACCACGAGGTTCGTGCCCATCGACAGCGCCTCGAGCTGGTCGTGCGTCACCAGCACGACGGTGTTGCCCAGCTCCCGGTGCAGCCGGATCAGTTCGGCGCGGGCGTGCTGGCGCAGCTGGGCGTCCAGGGCGGAGAGCGGCTCGTCCAGCAGCAGCACCTGTGGCCGGCGGACGATCGCGCGGGCCAGCCCGACCCGCTGGCGTTCGCCGCCGGAGAGCTGCCCGGGGCGCCGGCCGCGCAGCTTCTCCAGACCGAGCATGACGCAGGCCTCGGTGACCCGGCGGCCGATCTCCGCCCGGCTCGGGCCCGTGCGCCGGTTGTGCCTGGCCTCGAGCCGCAGGCTGAACGAGATGTTCTGCTCGACGGTCAGATGCGGGTAGAGCGCGAAGTCCTGGAAGACCATCGAGACGCCACGCTGGCCGGGCGGGGTGTGGGTGGCGTCGTCAGCGCCGATGGTCACCCGGCCGGTGTCCGGCGTCTCCAGACCGGCGATCACCCGCAGGCCGGTCGACTTGCCGCAGCCCGACGGACCGACGAGGACGGTGAAGGATCCGCGCGGCACCTCCAGCCGCGGGACGTCCAGCACGGTCTGCCTGCCGTACTTCTTGGTGACTCCTTCCAGCAGGACGCCGGGCACGGTGCCACCCTGTGCCTCTGGTCCGTCGGCGGAACCGATCGCGGAAGCCTCGACGGGATCAACGGCGGCCACGGTGGAGGTCACCACGTCACCGCAGCCCGGCCTGGAGGAAGGCGTCGGCGATGCGCCGGGACGCCAGCAGGTACGCCACGATGACGGGCACCGTGGCCAGCATCGCCGCGGCGAGCATGGGGCCGTGCTCAGGGCCCTCCGAGGTCTCGAACAACTGAAGTCCCATCTGGATGGTGGTGTGCTCCGGGCTCGGCGCGGCCAGCGACGGCCACAGGTACTCGTTCCAGGTCGTGATGAACACGACGATCCCGACGGCGCCGAGGGCCGGGCGCAGCAGCGGCAGGACGATGTGGCGGAGCGTCTCGAACGGGCTGGCGCCGTCGAGCGACGCGGCCGCGATCAGCGTCGGCGGGATCGAGCGGGTGTGTTCGCGCAGCAGCAGGACCGCCAGCGCGCAGTGGGAGAGCTGGGGGACGACGAGGCCGACGAAGGTGTCCCGCAGCCCGACCTCGGTGATCATCAGGAAGTGCGGGATGATCAGGGTCTGCGGCGGGACGACGAGGGCGACCGTGACCGCGGCGAGCAGCACCCCCTGGCCGCGGTGCGCGAAGCGTACGAACGACCAGGCCGCGAGCACACCGGCCACGAGGTGGAGAGCCGTCACCCCGATCGCGGTGACGAAGGTGTTGAGCAGCAGACGTCCGATGGGGAACTCGCGCAGCGCGTACCGGTAGTTCTCCAGCGTCCCGGGAAGCGGGAAGGGGCTGGAGCTGTAGACGTCGGTACCGGGCTTGAACGAGCCGGACAGCGCCCAGAGCAGCGGGAACAGCATGGCGAACGCGGCCAGGGCCAGCACGGTGTGCCGGGTCACCGCCGCGGCGCCGCCACCGCCGCCTGGACCACGGCCATCCGGGACACTGCTGTCGGGGACACTGCGGCCGTCACGACGTGACACGGCGCCTCCTCACCAGGGTCGACAGTCCGAACAGCGCGGTGAGGACCACCACGATCAGCACCGCGGCCGCCGCGCCCGTCCCGGCCTCGAAGAAGGTGAAGGCGTAGGCGTAGAGGCGGTAGTAGACGTTGTCGGTGCTGTTCGCCGGGCCGCCCTGGGTGAGCACCGCGATGTTCGTGAAGGTCCACTGCCCGGCGAAGACGGCGCAGAGGAACGCGAGCAGGGCGGTGGTGCCGACGAGCTGCGGGACCACCAGGTGGCGGGTGATCTCCCATTCGGTGGCGCCGTCGACGCGGGCGGCGTCGAACGCACGGCGGTCCAGCGCCGCGAGCGCCGCCCCGTACAGCAGGATGTTCAGCGCGACGAACCGGCTCGCGGTGATCAGCGAGATCGCCCAGATCGCGGTGTCGGGGTTCCCGAGCCAGTCCTGCTCGGGCAGGCCGACGGCGCCGAAGGTGCTGTTCACGACCCCGCCGAGGGGGTCGAGGATGAACCGCCAGGTGACCGCCGTCGCCACCGGCGCGAGGACGACGGGCATGAACAGCAGCGAGCGGTACCGGTCGCTGGCCTTCCCCGGGCGTTTCCACAGCATGATCGCCAGGGCCATCGGGAGGACCGTGGCGAAGGGCAGCAGGGCGAGCACGTACAGGCCCGTCCTGGCCAGAGCGCGCGGGAACTCGGGCTCCTCGACCAGCTGGCGGTAGTTGTCCACACCGACGAACGTCTTGTCCGGGGACGTCAGGTCCCAGTCCAGGACGCTGAGGACGGCGGTGAACACCAGCGGCCCGTACACCCAGACGACCAGCGCGATCAGGAGCGGGGCCTGGTAGGCCCAGGGCGTCAGTCGGGCGCGGACGACGGCGGCGGGAGCACGCTTCGTCGCGTGCCCCCGCGCTTCGAACGTCGAGGCGCCGGCCTCGAGGGTGGTCATGCTCAGGCGCCGAGCTTCCTGATCTTGTCGGCGACCGAGGAGAGGGTGGACGCCGGGTCCGCGTCACGCAGCACGATCGGTTCCACCGCCTCGTCCTGCAGGGTCACGACGGCCTGGTTCGCCTTCGATCCGGGGAACGAGGTGTAGGGCGTCACCGTGGCGAGCTGCTCGAGCGACGGCTGGAGGAGCCTGACGATGGGCTCGTCCGCCAGGCTGGTGGCGACGCTCTCCCTCAGCGGCAGGTAGCCGATCCCCGTCGTGATGATCTCGAAGCCGGCCTCGCTGGTGGCGAACTTGACGAACTCCCAGGCGGCGCGCTTGTGCTCGTCGTCCTTGGCCAGCACCGCGAGACCCGCGCCCGAGTAGGTGGGCTTGGCCGGCTTCGAGCCGAAGGTGGGGAAGCTGGACGTTCCCAGCTCGAACTTGCCCTCGGCCGCCTTCATCGCGCTCGCCAGCACGGAGCTGCTGGTGACGAGCATGCCGAGCCTGCCGCTGGTGAACGCCGCCAGCGCGGTCTCGGTGTTCACGGCCGGCATCGCGCCGGACTTCGTCAGATCCCGCAGCGCCGCGAGCGCGTCGACGGCCGGCCTGTCGTCGAGGGTGATCTCACCGCCCGCGTCGACGAGGCTCCCGCCGTTGCTGTTCACGACCGACTGGGTCATGAAGTCGGACTTCCCGGAGTCGACGACGCCGTAGTAGACACCCTCGGACCCGGTGGCCTTGATCCTGAGCGCGGCTGCCTTGACATCCGCGATGGTGGACGGCGGGTTGTTCGGGTCCAGGCCGGCGGCGCGGAAGAGGTCCGCGTTGTAGTACACGATCGGGATCGACATGGTGTACGGCATCGCCGTCACCGTGCCGTCGAACTCGGTCGCCGTGAGGATCTGGCTCGAGATACCGGCGACGTGCTCGTCCCACTCGGCTTTCGGCGGGATCTGCTCGACCGGAACGATCGGCAGCACGTCGACCGCCTCGGCCATCTTGCTCCAGCCGATCTGCGCGACGTCCGGCGGGCTGCCGGCGGCGGTGTCGGTGCGCAGCCGGGTGAGCACGTCCTTGGTGGCCACGCCCTGCGGCTCGACGGTGATGTTCGGGTGCGCCTTCTCGAAGGCGTCGATGAGGGCCTGGGTGCCGGTGCCACCCAGGCCGGGCGTCCCGAAGTTGTAGGAGAGGAACGTGATGGTGACCTTGGCGTCGCTCCCCAGGGGTGCCAGTCCGGCCGTGGTGGCCTCGCCGCCGGGAGCTGCGCCCGCGGAGCTGGTGGTGTCGTCGCCGCAGGCCGCGGCGCCGAACATAGAAAGGGCGGCGACCAGGGCGGGCAGCAGAAGCCGCCGCCCGCGTACGCGTCCTGTCCGGCCTGTCATTCTGTGACCTCTCCCACGTTGGAGCACTGTGACGTCTTCAGCCGGCCGGACACTGCCCACCGACCCCCCACATCCGTCTGGTGTCTCACCGGACGGATTCTCGTACCCCGCGTGACCGCGGCGGAGAATGCCAGGGAAACGCAGGGGGTGCAGCACCAGAACGTGCTGTTCAGGCCGCCGGCCAGGCCGGTCAGGCCGCCGGGAGCAATGGTGCCGTCAGAGATTCACGGGCGCAAACGTAGTTTTCGATCCGCCCATTGGTAATTCGAATCGGCGTCGGACCGACCGACCGTCGTGCGGTCGCCGGCCTCCCGCCCACGCTCACACGCCGGTGACCGGCACCCGGGCAGTCTCACCGGCGGGACGGGGGCGCGGTACCGGTGCGCTGGTCGCGAAGCCGTGGCGCAGGACGCGCGCCATCATCGCCGGGCGGAGAATGCTGGCCGGTGGTTCGACCAGGTTCGCGAGCCGCATGAATGCCCGGGCCACCACCGGATCGACATGCGCGGCGATGTGGGCGCGCCGCAGGTAGGCGTTCGTCAGCCTGACCCGCGCGGTGCGAGGACCCACCACACCCGGATAGTTCAGGTCCGCGTTGGTCGACATCCGCCAGGCGAGGTCGATCAGGGGCGCGGCCTCCTGGTGGAAACGCCGCGCCAGGTCGTCGCGGCCCGCGCGCAGACAGCGGCCGAGCACGTCGCTCTGCTGGGCCGCCACGGTCATTCCCTGGGCATAGACCGGGTTGAGGCTGCAGGCCGCGTCGCCGACGACGAGAAAGTTCCCGGGGGCATCGACCAGTGCCTCGTAGTGCCGGCGCAGCGAGCCCCGGAAACGGTGCGGAACGGGGTCGTCGAGCGGCTCCGCCACGGAGACGATCTGGTGGACGTCCGGGACGGGCAGGGTCGAGGCGAACATCCGGAAGCCGGCGTCGTCGAGCGGCGGATGGTCGCCGAGCATGCCGCCGAGGGTGACGTGCCAGCGGTCCCCCTCCAGCACGATGGCCCCGCCGCCCCGCCAGCCGGGCATGGTGGAGACGACCACGCCCAGGTCGCCGTCCAGGTGCTCCGGGTGCCGCCGGTAGGTGCGCGACGCGTAGCCGAGGTCGATGTCGATGCGCTCCTCGGCCGGCCGCGGACAGCCGAGGTCCGCGAGCCAGTCGGGCGCCCGGGACCCCCGCCCGGTCGCGTCCACAACCAGGTCGGCCTCGATCACCTCGACGCCGGCGCCCGCGCTCTGGACCCGCACACCGGCCACGCGCCGCGGGTCGCCCGGCGCCGCCACCAGCCCCAGCGCGGTGACGCGGGAGCGGAACGCGACGCCGGGCAGGGCCGCCGCGCGAGCCCGCAGCGTGCTCTCCAGCAGCGGCCGGCTGGCCAGGACCGTGGTCAGGCCGGTGGGGGTCGGATGCACCCGCAGGCCGCTGAGATACCACCGCGATCTGATCAGGACCTCGGTGGTCGGGGCGCCCAGGTCGGCGAGTTCCGCGGTCAGCCCGGGGAAGAGATCCTCGATGATGCGGCGCCCGCGTTCCATGAGCCCGTGCAGGTGGCGGCCCTGCGGAGCGCCCCGCCGCTGCTCGGCGCCGGGCAGGTCGTCGCGGTCCAGGACCGTCACCCGCTCGTAGCTGTCGGCGAGGACGCGGGCGGCGAGAACGCCGGCGAGGCTGGCGCCGATCACCACCGCGTGCCCGCTGCGGCCCGGGGCCACCGCCGGGTGCGGCCGCTGTTCGTCCTTCGGCACGCCGGCGGCCGGCGCGATGCCCGCCGATGCGGCGCTGGGCGGCGGAGCCGCCCGTTCTCCCGGACTACTGGTGTCTGCCACATCGTCCTCCCACGGCTGTCGCGGCCGGCCCGGCCGCCGCGGCCACGCGGCGGTTGGCGACGCCGGCCATCCGGGCGCGGCTCCGCGAGTATTCCGGGCGGAATGCTGCCCGCAGCACAATAAAAGCGTCAAGAAGCACTGCCGAACGTCAATCACTTTATGGGTATCGCCTATCGCTACACATCGGAACACCCGAAACCAAAGGTTGTCATCAGATTTCCCGCCCGTTCACCCTCCCGTTAATGACATGCACATCAATGACAGAAGTTCGATCCGCAGCCGGACCGATTTCATATCCGGGCCGCGCTTTTCTCGTGACGAAATCCGTCGACGCATCATCGACACCGAGCGTAGGAGGTTGCCAGTGACGACGTCAGCACCGTTGCCCGGCGCACCGGAAACAATCGACATGACGGAGAGCGTGCTTGCGCTCTTCGGCCAGGAGAGCCGGCCCGATCCCTATTCCCTCTGTCGGCGCCTGCGCGAGGCCGGGCCCCTTCACCGCACCCCGCTCGGCCTCTATCTGCTCACCCGGCACAGCGACTGCGTCACCGTCCTGCAGAACTCGTCCTGGAGCCATGCGGACGAGGCCGCCCAGCTGCACGGTGAGATCGCGGCCGACGAGGCGGCCGAGGAGCTGCCCACCTCGTTCCTGTGGATGGACCCGCCCGATCACACCCGGCTGCGTCGCCTCGTCGCGAAGGCCTTCACGCCGCGGCTGGTCGCGGGCCTGCGCCCCCGCATCGGGCAGCTGGTCGACCAGCTGATCGACAACGCGCTGGACGCCGGCGAGTTCGACCTGATCGAGACGATCGCCTACCCGCTGCCGCTCACCATCGTCTGCGAGCTCGTCGGGGTCCCGGCCAGTGACCATGCCATGGTGCAGCAGTGGTCGCAGTGGCTGGCCCGCGGCTTCGACCCGGAGGTCCTCCTACCCGAGCAGGCCCGCGCCGAGCGCAGCACGGCGTCCCGGGACTTCCAGGCGTACTTCCGCGCCCTGATCGACGAGCGCCGGCGCCGGCCACAGGACGACCTGCTCAGCGCGCTCGCCACGGTCGAGGACCAGGGCGACGTGCTGACCGGGGTGGAGCTGCTGACGTCCTGCGTGACCACGCTGGTGGCCGGCCACGAGACCACCGTGAACCTGGTCGGCAGCGGGATCCTCGCCCTGCTGCGCAGCCCCGACCAGATCCAGGTGCTGCGCGACCGGCCCGAGCTCATCCCGGCCGCCGTCGAGGAGCTCCTGCGCTACGACCCGCCCGTCCAGCTCACGACCCGGTCGGCGAAGGGGCCGCTCACGGTCGGCGATCACACCTTCGCCGACGGCGAGGGGGTCGTCGTCCTCATCAACGCGGCGAACCGCGACCCGGCGGCGTTCTCAGACCCCGACCGGCTGGACGTCACCCGGTTCCACCAGCGCACGCCGACCCCGCCGCACCAGCTCGCCTTCAGCCTCGGCATCCACTACTGCCTCGGTGCCCCCCTCGCACTGCTGGAGATGGAGCTTCTGCTCGAGCAGCTGCTGCGGCGGGTGCGGACGCTCGAACTCCGCACGGACGACCCTCCGTACAAGCCGAACATCGTCGTCCGCGGACTGGCCGCTCTTCCCATCGCCGTCCGCGGCTGACCGGAGACCCGATCGGATTTCCCAGGAGGCGCAGATGACCCTCTCTCAGCACAGCCCCGGGCTGGACGCCGAGGCGGTGACCCGGATCCTGCTGGACCTGTTCAGCCCCCAGCATCGCGCCGACCCCTATCCCCTGTTCACTCAGCTGCGCGAAGCCGGCCCGCTGCACGAAACCCCACTCGGGGTGTGGGTCGTGACCCGGCACGCCGCATGCACCGCCGTGCTGCAGAACCCTTCCTGGGGGCACAACCAGACTCCGGACGGCGCCTTCCGCGGCGGCGACTCCTTCCTTTTCATGAACCCGCCGGAGCACACGCGGCTACGGTCACTGGTCAGCCGGACCTTCACCCCCCGTATGATCACCGGGCTGGCCCCGCGCATCGAACAGCTCGTCGACGAGCTGTTGGACGCCATGGTCGACGCAGGTGACACCGACCTGATCACGGCGCTCGCCTACCCGCTGCCCATGACCATCGTGTGCGAACTTCTCGGTGTTCCCGCCGCCGACTATCCCGTCTTCCACACGTGGTCCATCGCCATCGCCCGCGGGCTGGACCCGGAATTCCTGCTCAGCCCGGAGGAGAAGACCGGCCGGGACGAGTCCACCGCCGCCTTCTACGAGTATTTCCGGGACCTTGCCCGCGCCCGGCGCGAGCACCCGGCGGCAGACCTGATCAGCGCGCTGGCCGCCGTTGACGAGAACGGCGACGGACTCACCGACACCGAGCTCCTCGGCACCGGGAACCTGCTGCTGAACGCCGGCCACGAAACGAGCGTGAACCTGATCGGGAACGGCCTGCTCGCCCTGCTGCGCCGCCCCGACCAGCTCGCCGCGCTGCACGCCGATCCGGACCTCATTCCCAGCGCCGTCCAGGAGCTCCTCCGCTTCGACGCGCCGATCCAGCTGATCCCCCGCGACGCCCTCACCGACCTCGAGCTCGCCGACCGGATCCTGCCGGCCGACACCGGGGTGGCGGTCCTGCTCGCCGCGGCGAACCGCGACCCGGCCGCCTACCCCGACCCGGACCGCCTCGACGTCACCCGCTTCCACCGGCGGCAGTCGCCGCCGCCCCGGCACCTCGCGTTCAGCCTGGGCGTCCACTTCTGCCTCGGCGCCGGGCTCGCCCTCCTGGAGATGGAGATCCTGCTCCGGCGGCTGATCGAGCGTGAAATCACCCTGGACCTGCGCACCGACCAACCGGACTACAAACCGAACGTCATCCTCCGAGGCCCTGAAAGCCTCCCCGTCTCGGTGCGGCAGCGGTGCCCATGGAACGCAGGCACCGTCACTCCCTCGACCGCCAACTGACCGATGTTTTCGCCGGCCACGCCGGCCAGCCGCTCGGACAATCGCCCCGCATCTGCCGATTCGGGTCACCTGCATGGGTCTGCTGTGATTGGGTCTACCGTGGACACTCTGCCCTGAATCCCTTCCCCGCTCCCGGAGGACGCCATGGTCGTCGAAATAGACCTCAGCGAGGACGAGTATGGTTCAGGATTTTCCCAGCAGGCCTGCAACGAGCGCGAACAGAATCCGATATCGCCCCAGCGCAACATAGCAACCTTCCACCTCGTTCCGCGCCCGGACCTGACAGGAACAAAGGCCCCCGGAAACCCGTACACGATCACTCGGGCAAGCACCGGCATCGGCGTGTACGAGGTAGTTTCTGGTCGCCGCATAGAAACGGAGGTGAAAATAAACATCAGCCATTCGGAAAGTCAGATCATCTACCAGGACCTGAAAGAAAAAATTGGTGCCGATGGCCAGTTCCCCAAAGGCTACGTCATCGACTGGATCTACACCGAGCGCCCCGCCTGCCCAGACCCCTACCTATCAGGAAGAAAAATACACGACGGCTGCCTGACCGAGATCACCAAACTCGAACGCCTTCAGAGTGAGCGGAGATGGGACGTCGGGACGAATCCGGACATGAATCCCTACGCCTATCGAAATGATCTTGGCATCAAAGTCTACAGCAGCTTCACCAGCTCGACCGCGATCTCCACCGCCACGAACCTGGCTCCTGTCCGCCACGAAATCAAACATCAGCTTTTCCGGAAGCTGATCGACCTCTACCAGAAAAGCTACGACGCCGCCGATGCGGGAAGCGAGGAATACGACCACTCCTATCGAGACGAACAGCTTCCCCGGGACACCTGGAATCTCGTCGAAACGACCCTTCCAAGGTGGACGTCACAAGACACGGGAGTGACCAGTGAGGTATTCCACCAGCTGCTCCAGAGCGCAGCCGACGCCCTCCTCAGACAGGAACGCAACAAGTAGCTGCTGATGCCACAACGGCACCGCAAAAAAGCCGGCGACCCACCGGATCAGCCCAGGACTCACAGAACGAGGCGGCGGCCGCGGCCGCCATCGGCTCAATCGCTTCCCGACGTCGGCGGCGACCACGGGGAGAAGGCGCGTTCCCCGTAGCCCACGTCCGCGGCAGCGGCCGTCTCGTCCAGGGTCAGCAGCATCGGCACGTACACCTTCACCACCGGATCGTCCGTCACCGGCTCCGGACCGCCGACCGTCACAAACCCGTGCCGGCCGTACATCCGGCGGGCCGGGACGTTCGTCGGCACGACCCACAGCCGGACCCCGGCCGCACCGGCCGAGCGGGCCCAGTCCAGCGACGCCGTCACCAGCGCGTCCGAGACGCCCGAGCCACGGGCCGCGGGCGCCACCCACATCGCCGCCAACTCGCGAAGGTCCCGCGCCGCGGAGGGGGTGTGCGCCGACACCGAACCGACCACCAGGCCGTCCCGCTCGGCCAGGAACGTCGCATCGGCGTCCCCGGACGCGCCGAGCCGTGCTCGTACTTCCCAGTCGGCCGCCGGCCGGGCCACCTCGTCGTCGTAGGTGCGCCAGAACGCCTCCGGGGCGTCGGCCAGCGCCGCGAGCCGGACCTCCCGCAGCACGCCCGCGTCATCCGCCCGGATCCGCCGCACCCACACGCCCCCGGCCCGGGCCCCCGAACGAGTCATCTCCACCGAGTCTGCCAGCCCGGACGTTCGGCGGAGAACCCGACGAACCAGGCCCTACCCGTCTCGCCGCGGGATGACGGGCGCGTCGCGGCCGGTTCCCGTGGTGCCCCGGGAATCTCCCGTCGTTTCGGCAGCGCCCTTCTCCTCGTGATACTCCTGTTCCACATTGACGGTCCACACGTCGTGCCCCGAGCCGTCCAGAATGTTCTCGACGGTGAGCATCGCGGTCAGCATCGAGTGGTCGGCATTGTTGTAGCGGTGCATGCCGTTACGCCCCACCGGGTGGACATTGGGCGTGTTCTCCTCCAGCCAGCGTCGCATCAGGTCGACGTTGCGGCGGTAGAACTGGTCGTACGTCGGATATGCCTTGGGCACCCGCACCACATAGCCGGCCTCCACCGCACCCCGTCGGACCAGGCCGAGGGTCTCCAGTTCCGCGGCACCCAGGGCGACCAGGTCCTGGTCCGGCATCGTCCACATCTCGTCGCCCTCGAAGACGAAGAACTCCAGGCCGAGGCAGGTGCGCCCCTGTTTCACCAGGTACGGTGACCATGATCCGTAGTTCTGGATACGGCCGACCCGCACACCGGGGTCGTGGATGTAGATCCAGTTGTCCGGAAAGCTGAACTCCTGCGGCACGACCAGGGCAACCGTCAGGTAGTCGCGGTAACGCAGGTCGTTCGCGGCCTCCAGCACCTCGGCCGGCGGGGGCGGATCCATGCGGGCAAGCAGCGCGGACATCGGCATGGAGGAGATCACCTCGTCGGCCGGCACCCGATCCGGCCCCCCGGCCGCAGAGGTGGAGGTGGAGGCGACAGAGACGGCGACGGCCCGCCCGTCCGCCCGATGGATCGTCGTCACGGCCGAATTCAGGACGACGCCCGCGCCCATCTTCTCAGCCTTGCGGGCGGCCTCCTCCCACATCATGCCGGGCCCGTACTTCGGGTAGCGGAACTCCTCGATAAGACTGGTGATCTTCTTCTCGTTCCGCTTCGGCAGGACCGCGTTGACGATCGCCGAGGAGAGGGAGAGGTTCTTGACCCGCTGAGCGGCCCAGTCGGCGGGCATCTCACTCACCGGAATCCCCCACAGCTTCTCCGTGTAGGTCTTGAAGAACGTCCGGTACAGGCGCCACCCGAACCGGGCGACCAGCCACGACTCGTAGTTTGCGTCCGGGTCCTTCGGCGGGCGCGCACGGGCGTACAGATACGAGCCGATCGCGAGAGCTGCCTCACATGGCCCCAGGTTTCGCAGAGCATTCAACGCCCGCAGCGGATAATCGTACAGCCTGCCCTGGTAGTAGATCCGGCTCATGCGTGGACGGAGCAGAAAATCCTCTTCGGGCAGGATCTCGTTCCAGAGCCTCTCGACCGCCGAGACCTTGGTGAAGAAGCGGTGCCCTCCTATGTCGAACCGCCACCCGTCCCGCACGACGGTACGGCTGATCCCGCCAACGACGTCGTCGGCCTCGAAGACCGTCACCGGAGCTCCGCGGGCGGCGAGCTGGTAGGCGGCGGTCAGCCCGGCCGGACCGGCGCCGATGACAACCGTGTGCGGACGCTCGGATTCGGACACATCGTCTCCTTCGTCAGGTGGCGGCCAGCCCCGCGGGGCCGCCACCCTCAGCAGGCTCTCGTCAGATTTTTGGACGGGACTGCCTAAAAGTTTAGACAGACATGTCCATGACTAGGGTGAAGGGGTGTCCGCGAGAGCTCCAGAGCCGCCACGGACACCCACGCGAGGCCGGCCCGCCAAGCGGGAGGCGATCATGTCGGCGGCGCTGGACCTGTTCGTCCGCCAGGGCTACGCGGCCACCACGCTCGAAGACGTCGCCGCGGCGACACCGGTCTCCCGCCAGACCGTCTACAACCACTTCGGCGACAAGGAGACGCTGTTTCTCAGCGTCATCGACACACACCTCATCGCAACGCTGGACACCCTGCGTGAGGCGACGTCCCACTTCCCCAGCCGCCTGCCGGACCCCGAGGTCTACCTGAACGACCTGGCACGCCAGGTCGTGGCGACCTTCCTGCACCCGCGCACCGCCGCGCTGCGCCTGCTGCTCCAGACCGAGGGCCCGCGACATCCCCAGCTGATGCGGCTCTGGCGGCAACGCGTCGCCGCGCCGGTCTGGTCCGAGCTGGTCGGTCAACTCGCTCGCCTCGCCCACGGCGGAGCACTGAGCATCGACGACCCGGCCCGCGCCGCCGGCCACTTCATCGCGCTCGTCAACGGAACCGTCTGGGAGATGACCGAACTCGGTACGTTCGCCGTCTACCACCCACCCGCGCTCGACGACCCGGCTCTCGACACGGCCCTGCGTTCCGCGGTCGGGCTGTTCGTCCGCGGCTACGCCCATGCAGCACCTTCGCGAGGGACGTCGGGGTCGCGAGGGACGCCGGGGTGACGCCCCGACGGCGCCGCATCCTGTCGATGTTCGTGGTCTCCGTCGTATCAGGACGAAGACCCGGGACGGGGCACTGTTAGCGTCGTGGCCATGCTGCCCACCGAGCTGCAGAGCGTCGACCGGAGTGACCTGCGTGCCACCGTGGGCGATGTCACCTACCGGCGGGGCGTGCAGTACGCGCAGCAGGGCTCCGTGATCGAGCTCTCCTGGCGGTCGGCGGGGAACGCGCTCCACGGCCGGGTGGCGGGAAGCCACGGAGAACGTTATGTGACCACGGTGTACTTCACCATCCTCACCGCTCGCGGGCCGTGGTGCTTCGACGACTCGCAGTGCAGCTGCCCGGTGGGTGTCGACTGCAAGCACGCCGTGGCGCTCGTGCTGGCGGCGGTCGAGCAGGCCGCGAAGCCCTCCCCGTCCCGGCGGGCCGCCACCGGGGCGTCACGGGGCTGGGCCTCGTCGCTGTCGGACCTGTTGCGCGATCACTCGGCGCAGGACGAGACCCACGGGGCGACGCCGCTCGCCGTCGAGCTGACCCTGTCCGCCGAGACGCCGGGAGGCAGGTCGGGGCGTGGCCGGCCGGCACTGGGCGTGCTCGCCCGGCTGGTGAAACCCGGGAAGACGACCTGGGTCAACGCGCTTTCCTGGTCGAAGCTGAACTCGCCCCACAGCCACTACCAGCGGGAGTCCTACGTCGAGGCGCACGTGCGGATCCTGCGCGAGATGTACGCCGTCTACCTGGCCGGCCAGGAGGACACCGGCTACGGCGCCTACTCCTACGGCGACGAGAAGTACCTCGACTTCAGCGGGTTCGCGAGTCCCCGGCTGTGGCCGCTGCTCGACGAGCTCGCCGCGGCCGGGGTGCGGCTGGTGCACGGGCGCAGGCGGCTCGGCGACATCGAGCCGTACGGCTCCGCCGAGCTGTGCCTGGACGTCACCGGCTCCTCGCCGCCGGCCGCGCTCACGGTCGGTCCGCTGCTGACGATGGCCGACTCGGGCGCGGCCGTCGCGCCGTTCGCGTTCATCGGCGATCACGGGGTCGTCGGGGTCGACCGGGCGGAGATCGCGGCGTCGGACCGCCCGGAGGACTGGCACCTCCGGCTGGCCCGGCTGACCGCGCCCGTGCCGGCGGCCCTGTCCCGGATGGCGGTGGAGAACAAAAGCCTACGGATCCCCGCGACGGGGCGGGAACGGTTCGTCGCCGAGTTCTACCCCGGTCTGCGCCGGCTGGCCCGGGTCGTCTCCAGCGACGGCTCCTTCGAGCCGCCGGTGATCGCGCCGCCGGTCCTGGTCGCGCGCGCTGACTTCGGGCCCGGACACACCGTCGACATCGGCTGGGAGTGGGACTACACGGTCGGCGGCACGCGGCTGCGGGCACCGCTGCACGACGACCACGACGATGCCGGCAGCAGTGCTGGCGGCGGTGGCGGCGGGGTCGCCCGGTACCGCGACCCCGCCGCCGAGGCCGACATCCTCGCCGGCCTGAACCTGCCGGCCGCGGCCGGGCAGCTGCTCGCCGCGGTCGACCCGGCCTCGCCGGTCCGGCTCAGCGGCGTCGAGACGATGCGGTTCGCCACCGAGCTGCTCCCGGCACTGAACGCCCACGACGGCGTCACCGTCGAGGTCGGTGGGCGTCCCGTCGACTACCGCGAGGTCGGCGACGAGCTGCGGATCGAGGTCTCCACGGACGCGGTGCCGGGCGACCCGGACTGGTTCGACCTCGGCGTCGCCGTCACCCTTGACGGACGCGAGCTGCCGTTCACGGCGATTCTGACGGCCCTGAGCAGGCAGGAGTCGCACCTGCTGCTCGACGACGGCACCTACTTCAGCCTGGACCGGCCGGAGCTGGTGAGCCTGCGCCGTCTGGTCGAGGAGGCGAAGGCACTGCAGGACGCCCCCGGCGGGCCGCTGCGCATCAGCCGCTTCCAGGCCGGGCTGTGGGAGGAGCTCGTCAGCATCGGCGTCGTCGTCCGCCAGGCGGCGCAGTGGCGCCGGCAGGTGACCGGCCTGCTGGAGCTGCACACCGCCGGCGCGCAGGAGGCGCCGGGCACACTGCGCGCCGATCTGCGGCCCTACCAGGCCGACGGCTTCCGCTGGCTGAGCTTCCTGTGGGACTGCCGGCTCGGCGGCATCCTCGCCGACGACATGGGCCTGGGCAAGACGGTGCAGTCCCTCGCGCTGATCTGCCACGCCCGCCGGGCCGACCCGGAGCTCCCGCCGTTCCTCATCGTCGCGCCGACGAGCGTGGTGACGAACTGGGCCGCCGAAGCCGCCCGGTTCGCGCCCTCGCTGCGGGTCGCCGTCGTCAGCGACACGCTGCGCCGCCGCGGGGAGACCCTCGCCGAGATCATCGCCGCCGCCGATGTGGTCGTGACGTCCTACACGCTGTTCCGGCTCGACATCGACGACTATGCGGCCGGGGCCTGGGCCGGTCTGATCCTCGACGAGGCGCAGACCGTCAAGAACCATCAGGCCAAGGCCTACCAGTGCGCGCGCCTGTTGCCGGCGCCGTTCAAGCTGGCGGTCACCGGGACCCCGATGGAGAACAACGTCATGGAGCTGTGGTCACTGTTGTCGATCACCGCGCCGGGCCTGTTCCCGAACCGGACCCGGTTCCACGACTACTTCGCCCGCCCGATCGAGAAACAGGGCGATGCGGAGCGCCTGGCACAGCTGCGGCGCCGGATCCGGCCGCTGATGATCCGGCGGACGAAGGAGCAGGTCGCCCCAGAGCTCCCCGAGAAGCAGGAGCAGATCCTCGACGTCGACCTGCACCCCCGCCACCGCCGGATCTACCAGACCCACCTGCAGCGCGAACGCCAGAAGGTGCTGGGCCTGATCGGCGACATGAACCGCAACCGGTTCACCATCCTGCGTTCGCTCACCGCGCTGCGGCAGCTCAGCCTGCACGCCGGGCTCGTCGACGACGCCCACGACGACCTTCCCAGCGCCAAGATCGACGTCCTGCTCGAACAGCTGCGGGACGTCGCCGACGGCGGGCACCGGGCGCTCGTCTTCAGCCAGTTCACCCGTTTCCTCGGCCGGGTCCAGGAGGCGCTCGACGCCGACGGCATCGAACACTGCTACCTGGACGGCGCGACCCGCGACCGGGCCGCGGTCCTGCGCCGCTTCAAGGAGGGGCAGGCCCCGGTCTTCCTGATCAGCCTCAAGGCCGGCGGCTCCGGGCTGAACCTGACCGAGGCCGACTACTGCTTCCTGCTCGACCCGTGGTGGAACCCGGCCACCGAGGCCCAGGCGGTCGACCGCACGCACCGGATCGGGCAGACCCGCAACGTCATGGTGTACCGGCTGGTCGCCAGGGACACCATCGAGGAGAAGGTCATGGCTCTGAAGGCCCGCAAGGCCGGCCTGTTCTCCGGCGTCATGGACAGCGGCGACTTCACCGGCACCGCACTGGACGCCGACGACATCCGCGAACTGCTCTCCTGAACACCCTTGGCATCAGTGTCAGCACTTTCCGTGTAAAGCAATTTACACTGATTAACGCGAGGTACATGTCTGGACTGATTTTGTGTCCGTAAACATCTGGCATGGCCAGCAGAAGGCACCCGAACGGGAACTCCCGTCATCACACAGTCACTTCAGGCACCCGGCGGCGGCTCGCCGTTCTCGGCAGTGTGATCGCCCTGCTGCTGACGTCCGGCGCCGCGGCAGCCACAGCCGCTACAGCCGCTACGGGCACGGCGAGCGCCGCGTCCGCACGCACGTCACTCGCGGCGAACGGCACGACCGCGAGCGCGCTCGCGGCACGGTTCCGCACCTACCTGGCCGGGAGGCCCGGCGCGGTCAGTGTCGCCCTGTACGACGCCAGCTCCGGGGCGACCGTCGTCAGCGGCAACTCGTCCCGGACGGGCTGGGAGACCGCCAGCACCGTCAAGCTGGACATCCTGGTGGCACTGCTGTCGAAGACCGGGACGAGCGGCCGGCTCACCGCCGCCCAGACGGCGCTCGCCAGAAAAATGATCTCGGTCAGTGACAACGCGGCGGCCAGCACGCTCTGGAAGCAGGCCGGGGGTACGGCGGGCATGAACGCCTTCTTCCGCCGCCTCGGCATGACCTCGACCACCGCCGGCGCCGGCGGCAAGTGGGGCCTGACGAAGACCACGGCACGCGACCAGCTCGCCGTCCTGCGCGCGGTGGCCTACCCCGACCGGACGCTGTCCGCCGCCGCCCGGACCACCGCCAGAGAGCTGCTTCGCAGCGTCGTCTCCTCCCAGCGGTGGGGCCTGACGGCGGGCGTGCCGTCCGGTGTCGCGGTGGAGATCAAGAACGGCTGGCTGCCGTACGACGGCGGCTGGGTGATCGACAGCCTGGCCCATGTGCACGGCGGCGGGCGCGACTACGTGATGGCCGTCTACACCCGGAACAGCGCCACCATGAACACCGGGATCACCACCGTCTCGGGCCTGTCCCGCATCGCCTGGGCCGCCGGACCCGTGCGGGGCTGACCCGGCCGATCAGCCGGATCAGCCAGCTCCGCCGGGTCAGCCGGGTCAGCCGGGTCAGCCGGGTCAGCCGGGCGGAGTCACAGGTTGCGGCGCTGGAAGGAGGTCGCCGCCAGCGCCCAGATGATGGCCACCCAGACGACTGACCAGGCGAGATAGACACCGGTCAGGGACGACACGCTCAGGAACGGGAACGCCGCCAGGTCTCCCCCGCTGAGCCGGAGGATCACCGACGGATCCTGGAACCCGTGCATCGCCCCGCGCCACAGGCCGTCGGTGGGCAGCACGATCCGCGAGACGGCACCGACCCGCTCCATGCTCTCGTTGTGGAGCGCCACCCCCATACCGCCGACGACACCGGCCACCCAGGTGGCGCCGAAGAGACCGACCGCGACCACACCCGAGGCCATGGGGGAGACGACCGTCGACAGCAGCAGCGCGAGGGTCAGCAGCACGACGACCTGCGCGGCGAGCAGGGCGAGGGCCGACACCGGCTGTGGCGGCCAGTAGTCGGCCGTCACCTTGACGACGAGGCACTGCGCGAGCCCGGCGAGGACGGTGTAGACGCTGCCGAACGCCACCAGGCCGAGCCACTTGCCCAGCAGGAACGCCGACCGCCGGATCGGCCGGGCGAGCACGGCCAGCGCGATACCCGACTCGGTCTCGCCGGCGAGTGTCGGGCCGGCGAGGAAGGCCGTGCCCAGCGCGGCGATCAGGCTGAGCCCGAACATGACGAGGTTCAGGATCTGTGAGGACGCCAGCAGCCGCTCGCCGGTGGTCAGCCCGCCGGAGTCGGCCTCGGCCGCCAACCGGGAGAAGCCCCAGCCGCTCAGCGTCAGCAGCAGCACGGTGAGCACGGCCAGTGCGAGCATCACCCGGCGCCGCGAGGCCTCCCGCAGGGTGAGCGCCGCGATGGTGAGCACCGTCCGGATCGTTCCGAGCCGGGCCCGCGGCCGCTGTCCCGACGCGGCGACCGCGGGTGGCGTTGCCGCGGACGGCGATGCGTCCGCTCCGGGCGGGGAGGCGCCCGCTCCGGGCGGGGACAGTCGGGTTGTCATCGCGTGTCCTCCGGTCGGTCGGCGGAGCCGGTGCGCAGGATGCCGAGCAGCCGCTCCTCCAGGCTGATCCGTGCGGGTTCGACGGCGTGCACGCGCGTTCCCAGGCCGACGAGCTCGGCCACCAGACCCGGGACGACGTCCGCTGCCGCGCCGCCCGGGCCGTTGCCATCGCTCACGCCCGCGCCCGCACCGGTGCGGGCGCCGGTCACATTCCTGTCGCCGTAGGCGTTGCTGTCTGTGTCCGCGGTGTCCGGCGGCAGCACCACCGTGTACCAGTCGCCCGATCGCTCGACGCCGCCGACCGCGGTCAGGCAGCGGTGCGCGGCCGGGGAGACGTCCGTCAGCCGCAGCCGGAGCTCGCGCTGGCCGAGGAGCTCACGCAGCGTGCCCGCCGCCGCCACCCGGCCGCGGTCGAGGATCACGACCCGGTCGCAGACCCGTTCGACCTCACCGATGAGGTGCGAGTTGAGAAGCACCGCGACGCCGCGGGAGCGCAGGTCCAGCACGATGTCGCGGACGTCGGCGCGGCCCAGCGGGTCCAGCGCGCTCGTCGGCTCGTCGAGGATCACGAGCTCGGGCCGGGCGATCAGGGCGACGGCGAGCCCGAGGCGCTGCTGCATCCCCTTGGAGAAGCCGCCGACCCGGTCGCCGGCACGCTCGGCGAGGCCGACCAGGGCCAGGCAGGCCTGCCGCTCCCGCGCGGTCACGTCGGCCCCCGAGAGCCGGATGTGCAGGGTCAGCACCTCCGCCGCGCTCAGCCAGGGCTGGTAACGGAAGAGCTCGGGCAGGTAGCCGACGCGGGCGCGGGCGGCCGGGTCGCTGGCCGGGCGGCCGAGCAGGAGCACCTCCCCCGCGTCGGGCCGGACCAGGCCGAGCAGCATCTTGATCACCGAGGTCTTGCCGGCCCCGTTGGGGCCGAGCAGGCCGACGATCTGGCCTCGCCCGACCTCCAGGGAGACGTCCTCGACGGCGGTGCGCCGGCCGTACCGCTTGCGCAGTCCGGAGCTCCAGACGGCGGGCGACGGGTGCAGGCCTTCGACCAGGCGTGCCGTCGCACGCAGCGTCGCCTCGTCGACGTCGGTGGTGGTGGCGGCGGCCGTGGCCGCAGGCGTCGGGGAAGTCACTGGAGCTCCCGGGCTGTCGTGAGGACCTCGTCGGTGGACAGCGAGCCGGCCACCGCGAACAGCTCGCCGCCGTCCACCCAGACGACGGCGGCGAAGGTGCCGTCGCGGCTGGCCAGCGCGGTCGCGGAGGCGCCGTCGACGTCCACCGGCTTCGTGGTGAACTCGTCGCTGGGCACGGGCAGCGGCAGCGTGGTGCCGTCCGCGGCGTAGGTGCGCAGCTGCGCCGCGACCTCGTCGGGCAGGCCGGGCAGGGAGAGGACGTAGTCGCGGACCGTCCCGAACGGGACACCGGAGGAGAACGCCCTGGGTGCGACGGCGTGGCCCACGATCAGCGCGGGGGCGCCGCTCGTGGACGGCCACATCTGTGCAACGCCCGGACCGGCGGTCAGCCGCACCCGCGACCCGTCCAGACCGGGCGGGACGGGCGGCAGCGGGCGGCCCTCGGCGGCGGCCGCCTGCGCGGCGCGCTCCGTCGAGAAGGTGAACACGGCCTCGGCCTCGTCACTCACCTGAATCAGCGACCGACCGTCGACGCCACGGGGAAGATGTTCGACGTCGGGCACCTCGAGACCGGTCTGCTCGGCCGCGGCCGCCGCGTCATCGACCTCCCGCAGGGCGGGCTGGTGGCTCCATTCGAGCTCGCCGTACGCGCTCAGGTCGGGCAGCGCGACCAGGTCGGAGGCGCGCAGGCCGATCACCGCGACCCGCTCGGTCTGGAAGATCTGCAGCCAACCGTTGGCCGCGGCGGTGCCGGCCCCGGCGATGACGACGGAGGCGGCCAGGGCCGCGACGATCGGCCGGCGGGCGAACTGCCCCACCCTCCGGCGGCGCGAGGAGCGGGCGGCCGGGCGGCCGATGTCGGCCGCGGATGCGGCGGATGCCGCGGGTGGCGCGGATGCCGCGGCCACCAGGCGGTGCCAGGCGGCGTCCTCGTCGACGGGGGCGGCGATGGTGCCGGCGGCGATCAGTGCCGTGTGGACGGCGGCGGCGTCCTCGCGCATGGTGACGAGTGTGGCCAGGCAGCGTGGGCAGCTCGCGGTGTGCTCGCGGTCGGCGTCGGCCACCCCGGCCGGCTCGTCGAGCAGCCGGCGCAGCACGCCGTCAGATGTGTGACCCATGACGGTGCAGCTCCTTTCGTAGGGCGGATTCGGCGCGGCGGACAGTGGTACCGATGCTGGTCGGGGACATGTCGAGGGCGGCGGCGACGTCGGCGTAGCTCAGGCCGCTGTGTCGCAGGACGAGCGCCACGGCCTGGGTGCGCGGAAGGCGGGCGAGGGCGGCGCGCACCTGGCGATGTTCGTCCCGCAGGACCACGGCCTCGGCGACGTCGGGCACGCCGACGGCGTGCGCGACCGTGGCCGCCGTCTCCTCCCGCCCGGCGCGGCGCCGGTGCGAACGGATGTGGTTCAGCGCGGTGTGGGCGGCGGCGACGCAGAGCCAGCCGCGGGTCTGCGTGGCCGGCACCGTCGACCGGTTGAAGGAGAGGAAGACCTCCTGGGCGACGTCCTCCGCCTGGTGCCGGTCACCGAGGACTCCGGCGGCGACCCCGACCACCACCCGGTAGTCACGGCGGAACACCTCGTCCAGGTCGGGCCGTATGTGCGCCACACCGCCCGCCGCGCTGTGCGCTGCCGCGCTGTGCGCCGCCGCGCCGCGCGCTGGACGGGACAGCGCCATCCGCCCGCTCCTCCCCTCCGCCCCGTCCCGGCTGCCGGCGCCGACGGCAGCTGCCCCGGGGCCCGCCAGAGCGGGGACGCCCGCCGCCTGCCCGTGCCGTATCAGGTCCATACCTACACAGCACCGCCGCGCGCCCGGATGTGACACGGGGACCGGGTCCGGGTCCGGGCCGGGCGTGGGCTCGCTCCGCTCGACGGCCGTTCCGGCCTTTCCTCTCAGCCGGTGGGGAGCATCAGCCGGTGGGGAGCAGCTCGTCGAGGAGCTTCTCGACGCGGGCGCGGATGGCGTCGCGGATCGGGCGGACGGCGTCGATGCCCTGGCCGGCGGGGTCGTCGAGGTTCCAGTCCTGGTAGCGGATCCCGGGGAAGACCGGGCAGGCGTCCCCGCAGCCCATCGTGATCACGACGGTCGAGGTCTCGACCGCGTCGGCGGTGAGGATCTTCGGGACCGCGGTGGTGATGTCAATGCCGACCTCGGCCATCGCGGCCACGGCGACCGGGTTGACCTTCTCGGCCGGCATCGACCCGGCGGAGCGGACCACGACCCTGCCGGCAGCGAGGTGGGTGAGGAAGCCGGCCGCCATCTGGGAGCGACCGGCGTTGTGCACGCAGACGAACAGCACCGACGGCGTGTCGGACATGGGCAGGTCCTCTCAGGGACGGGAGACGGGAGTCCGGTAGAACAGGCGGACCAGGCCGTAGCCGACCGCGCCGCCCACCAGCTGGGCGGCCACGAACGCGGGGACCGAGGCAGGGGCGATGCCGGCGAAGGTGTCGGAGAACATCCGGCCGACACTGATCGCCGGGTTGGCGAAGCTGGTCGAGCTGGTGAACCAGTAGGCGGCGCCGATGTAGGCCCCGACCGCGGCCGGGGCGCGTTCCCCGCGGCCCGAGCGGACCAGTGAGAAGATCAGCAGGGTCAGGCCGGCGGTCGCGACGACCTCGGCGAGCAGATGCGCCCCCGACGCCCGGTGGTGCGTGGAGATCGACACCGCCGGACGATCGAACATCAGGTTCGCCAGGACGGCGCCGCCGGCACAGCCGGCGGCCTGGGCCGGCAGGTAGGCGGCGGCGTCCCGCCACGACAGCCCGCCGAACGCCGCGTCCACCACGGTGACGACCGGGTTGAGGTGCGCTCCGGACACCGGCCCGACCATCAGGATGATCGCGTAGAGGCCGGCGGCGGTCGCGGCGGCGTTCTCGACCAGTTGCAGGCCGGGCTGACCGGAGCTGAGCTGCTGGGCCGCGATCCCGGAGCCGATGACCAGCGCCGCGAGCAGCAGGCTGCCGACCGCCTCGGCGGCCAGCCGCCGCGCCAGCGGAGGCCGGCCGCCAGGGTCATCGGTCAGGGGCGGGTCATCGGTCACGGGCGGGTCAGCAGCAGTGGCCGGCCGAGGCCGGCTCGTCCGCGAGCAGGGTGACCGCCCCGCTCGCCACCGTCGCGGCGGCCGGGGCCGGGGCGGCCGGCGTGCAGCAGGCCGCCGCCTGCCCGTCGCGCCGCTCGGCCGCCGACAGCGTCGCCCCCGGCCGGGCGGAGTCGCTGTCGGCCAGGACGGTGTAGACCTCCCACGGCGCACCGTCCGGGTCGTCGATCCAGACCTTGTCCTGCACCGCGTAGCAGCAGGTCGTGTTCTCCTCCACGGCCGTGGCCAGGCCGGCGCCGACCAGCCGCGTGGCCGCGGCGGTGACCTCCTCGGTCGTCTCGACCTCGACGCCCAGGTGGTTGAGCGCCCCGGCGACGCCGGCGCCGCGCTCCTGCGGGTTCTCGATGAGCACCAGCTTCAGCGGCGGGGTGTCGATCGCGAAGTTCGCGTAGCCCGGCCGGCGCTTCGCCGGTTCGACGCCGAACAGCTTCCGGTAGAACTCCACCGCCGCGTCCACATCCGAGACGTTCAACGCCAGTTGGACTCTGGCCATCACGACCACCTCACATCGACGAAGGTCTATGTCTGACGAGAGCGAGGATGACCGATGACATAGACGGCCGTCAATACCTCGGGCATGCTGGAACCATGGCCACGACCTCCCCGCCCGCAGAGCTCCCCCCCATCGCCGGCGAGCCGGACCGGGATGCCCCGCCCGGCCTGGCCGGAGCCATGTCGGCGTGCTGCACACCGCTGGCGCGCGCCCCGCTGTCCGCCGCCGACGCCGAGGCGCTCGCCGCCGTCCTGAAGGCCATCGCCGTTCCCGCCCGACTGCGCCTGCTCTCGATGATCTATGCCCGCGAGGGTGGCGAGGCCTGCGTCTGCGAGCTCACCGAACCCCTCGGCCTGACCCAGCCGACCGTCAGCCATCACCTGAAGGTCCTTGTCGACGCCGGCCTGATCAGCCGCGAGAAGCGCGGCGTCTGGGCCTACTACCGGCCCGTGCCCGGCGCTCTGAACGCCCTCGCCGCCGTGTTCGGCCCGGCGGGGTAAGGCGACCACCAGCGCGGACGGGCACGCGCGCCGCACCCGCCTTCGCACCGTCAGCGCTCCGATCCGCCAGCACTCCGAGCCGCCAGCACTCCGAGCCGCCAGCACTCCGAGCCGCCATCCTCAACCATATGGTTGACGTCCTGGCGGCTTTCGCCTAACCTTTTCGTCAACCGAATGGTTGAGGGAGGTGGGTGTGGATCAGCTGTCGCGGCTCTTCGCGGCACTCACGGACCCGACGCGGCGGGATCTGGTCGCCCGGCTGACCGAGGGTGACGCCACCGTCGGCGAGCTCGCCGCGCCCTACGACATGAGCGTCCAGGCCGTGTCGAAGCACCTGAAGGTCCTCGAACAGGCGGGTCTGGTCAGCAGGGCCGGGCCGGCGCACCGCAGCCCCGTGCACCTTGAGGCCGAGGTGTTCGACCTGATGACAGGGTGGATCGAGCGCTACCGCCGCCGCGCCGAGGAGCGCTACCGCCGCCTCGACGCGCTGCTGGCCGCGATGAACGAACGCACCGCGAACGAAGGCACCACGGGCGACGAACAACCACTGGAGGGAACAGCCTGATGAGCACCCACAGCAGCAGCACCGCCACGGCCGAGACGACCCGGATCGAGGCCGACCCGAACGTGCCGGTGATCCGGATGACGCGGGACTTCGCCGCCACTCCCGAGCAGCTCTTCCGCGCCCACACCGACCCCGCCCTGTTCGTCCGCTGGGTCGGGCCGGACGGTCTGGACACGACGATCGAGCACTGGGACGCGACCAGTGGCGGCAGCTGGCGCTACGTCGCCCGCCACGACGGTCACGAGTTCCGGTTCCGCGGCTGCTTCCACGAGGTCCGTCCCGACCGGCTCGTGCAGACCTTCACCTTCGAGGGCGAGCCGGACAGCGTCGCCCTCGAGACCCTGTGGTTCGAGGATCTCGGCGACGGCCGCACCCGGCTGCACGCCCAGTCCCTTGTCGACAGCTTCGAAGGCCGCGACGCCTGGCTGCGCAGCGGTATGGAGACCGGCGTCAACGAGGGCTACGCCAAGCTCGCCGCGCTGGTGTCCTCGGGTGCCGTCTGAGATGACAGCGTCCCCGGTGTCCCCGGTGTCCCCGGCGACGCTCGCCGACCGTCCGGCCGAGCGCCATCGGCTCATAGCGGCCACCTTCACCGACCGGGTGCTCGGCACCCGCGACTGGGACGTCCCCACCCCGGTCGCCGGTTGGGCGGCGCGTGACGTGGTCGACCATCTGTGCACCTGGTTCGCCGGTTTCGTCGAGGGCAGCGGCGGGCCGGCGCTGCGGCGCGGCCCGGCGGTGAGCGAGGACCCGGCAGGCGCCTGGCAGGTGCACACCGAGGCGGTCCAGCGGCTCCTCGACGACCCGGCCACCGCCGCCCTGGTGCTGCACAACCCGCACATGGGCGATCTTCCGCTGGCCGCGGCGACCGACATGATCTACACGTCGGACGTCTTCATGCACACCTGGGACCTGGCCCGGGCGACCGGCCAGGACGACCGTCTGGACGCCGACCACTGCGCCCAGCTGGTCGGCGGCATGGAGCAGATGGAGGACGTCATCCGCGGCTCCGGCCAGTACGGGCCGCGGGTCGCCGTCCCCGACGACGCGGACGCCCAGACCCGCCTGCTCGGCTTCATCGGCCGCGACCCGTCCTGGCCGGCCCACCCGTCCTGGCCGGCCCACCCGTCCTGGCCGGCCGGGGGCACGGGCCGCTGACAGACTCCGCGCATGGAGTGGTCCTGGCTCACCGGCTCGTATCACGAACAGATCGCCAGGACCGGCCGCGAGCCGTTGCTGCTCCTGCTCCTGGGCCTGGTCGGCGGCTTCCTGTTCATCAGGACGTCCGCCCGTCTCATCCGCGCGAACGTCCGGTGGTGGCCGGGGAACGTCTCGGCCGGGGGCGTGCACCTGCACCACGAGTTCTTCGGCGTGCTCATGGTGCTCACGGCCGGCACGGTCAGTTTCGCCACGGACACCGATGGTCCGTGGCGTGACCTCCTCGCCCTCGTCTTCGGGATCGGGGCCGGCCTCGTGCTCGACGAGTTCGCGCTGCTGCTCCACCTGAAGGACGTCTACTGGACCAGGGAGGGCCGTTCGTCCGTCGACGCCGTCATCGTCGCCACGGCGCTGACCGGGCTTCTGCTGATCCGGGCCGCCCCCTTCGGGCTGGACAACATCAGCGCGGACGAACGTCTGACCCGGTGGACGGTGGTCGCGTTCGTCCTGGTCAACCTGTCCCTGACCGTACTGACCGCGCTCAAGGGCAAGCCCTGGCTGGCACTGTTCAGCGTGTTCGCGACCGTCATCGGGGTGTGGGGCGTGACGCGGCTCGCCGCCCCGCGCAGCCCGTGGGCCCGGCGCTCCTACGACGAGCGGAAGCTGGCCCGGGCCGGAGAACGGGCCGCACACTGGGACAGGCGGCGCGACCGTGTGTTCGCCCTCATCGCCGGAGCCGACAGCCCGGACCCGCCCGCGCCCGACTCCCGGGACTCCCCCGCGTAGGCGTGCGAAGGCCTGCGGAGGCACATCGGGGCACGCGTGAGGCGGCCGCCGGGCGGGCCTGGGCGCGTTACCCTGGCTAGGACGGCTGACGCTGGCCGGTCCGCGGAAGGAGACGCGTCATCACCGCCGAGATGATTGCTCCCGCCTGGATGCACCAGCAGATCACGGCGCAGCAGTACGACTCCTGGTCCGACGAGCAGTGCGCGGGCATCGAGATAGTCGACGGGATGGTCGTCGTGAGCCCCAGCGCGTCGAAGCGTCACAACCGGCTGGTCAAGTTTCTCGCGGTCGCCCTGGAGGCCGCCGCCGGGCCGGACTGGAACGCCGACTTCGACTTCGACGTCCGCCTGCAGGACGTGCCGCTGACGAACCGGCGCCCCGACGTGGTCGTCTACCGCGCCGACACCATCGACGTCTCACCGACCCGCCCCGAGCACATCCTGCTCGTCGCCGAGGTCGTCTCCCCCGGGTCGGAGACGACGGACCGGATCGTCAAGGCCGAGCAGTACGCGAAGGTCGGCATCTCCTACTACTGGCGGATCGAGCAGCCCCCCGCCGGGGTCCCGGTCGTCCACACCCACGTTCTCGACCCGGCCACCAGGGCCTACCACCACGGTGAGGTCTTCACGGGTCTCGTCGACACGGTCGCCCCCTTCCCGGTCAGGATCGACCTCACCCGGCTGTAGCGAACCGACGCCGGGCCCGCGGGCCCGGCGGAACAAGGAACACGGGATGCCGCCCTGGGGGGAGTGAGGCGCTGATGACAACCACACCGCGGACACCTGTTCATGACCCCGCCGCCCCGGTGCGAGTGACGCTTCTGCAGCTCGCCTGCCCCGACGACGAGGACCACGGCAGCAGGGTGGCCCGGGTCCTCGACCAGCTGCGCGCGCTCGACCCGCGGGAGACGGACCTCGTCGTCCTGCCCGAGCTGTGGGCCACCGGCTACTTCAACTTCGACCGGTACGAGGAGCAGGCGCAGCCGCTGGAAGGCCCGACGATCGGCGCGCTGCGCGAGGTGGCCGCCGAGCGCGGGCTGCACCTCGTCGCCGGCAGCTTCGTCGAGCGCACGCCCGACGGCGCGCTGTGCAACACCACCGCCCTGCTGGGCCCCGACGGCGCGGTCCTCGGCACCTACCGGAAGATCCATCTGTTCGGCTACGAGTCGGCGGAGGCGACGCTGCTCACCGCCGGCGACGAGGTGCGCGTCGTGCCCACCGGGCTCGGCGCCGTGGGCCTCGCCACCTGTTACGACCTGCGGTTCCCCGAGCTGTTCCGGCTCCTGGTCGACGGCGGCGCCGAGCTGGTCGTGGTGGTCTCCGCGTGGCCGCTGGCGCGGCTGGAGCACTGGGAGCTGCTGGTGCGGGCGCGGGCTGTGGAGAACCAGGTCTTTCTCATCGCCTGCAACGTCGCGGGCAGCCAGGCCGGCACCGCCATCGCGGGCACGAGCCTCGTGGTCGGCCCGTGGGGCGAGGTCCTCGTCCGGGGCGACAGCGGGCCCGCGGTCCTGCGGGCCGTGCTCGACCCCGCCCGGCTGTCCGCCGTACGTGCCGAGTTCCCGGTACTCACCCACCGCCGGCTCGGCACCGTCCCGGAACATGAGGCAGACAGCATTGACCGCACTTCCCGAGGCGGCCTCCCGCCTGGGCCTTGAGAATCTCCGGCCGGCCTCGACGGCGTCCCGGTCGCGGATGTCGTGAACCATCCCGAGACCGGACGAGACCGGAGGAGAGTTGACGTTGACGCCGGCTCGGGCGGGGTGGACGTGCGTCAGGAGCAGGGCGGAATGTATCGGGCGTCCGGGACCACAGCCGCCCATTCGGCCTCGGTAAGCAGGTTCGTCTTCTCGGCACAGGCAGCGGTGACCATTCGGCCGGGGTCGAGGTTCCACAGCCTGGCGGCGTCATCGTAGCTGCTGGTGACAAGCGACTTCCCGTCCGGGCTGAAAACCGTGCCGTAGAGATGGCCGGCCTCACCGGGGAGCATCGCCAGCGGTGCGGCCGTACCGCGTGCGTCGGCATCCCACAGGTGCGCGGCGTTCCGGGAATGGGTTGCGAAAAAGCGCCCGTCCGGGCTGAACACAGGGTCCTGTGTCTCGCGCGCGAGGGGGTCAGCCGCGAAATCGCCGCTTTCATCCGAAATGGTGACCCGCGGCGGGATGCCCGCACCCCGAGCGGTGGCATCCCACAGGTACACGGAGCCATCGAGCGGAGCCGAAGTGACGAAGATCCTGCTGTCCGGGCGGTACACCAGATCCCGGATGTCGCCGGCCGGCGCGGTGTAGGTGGCCAGCGGTGGGACGTCGCGGCCGAGGGTGCTGGCGTCCCACAGCCGCACGGACCTGCCGCCATAGGCGGCGAAGAACCTGCGGTCCGGGCTGAACCGGACCCCGGTGACGCCGGTCAGGGTGGCCACCGACGGCACGTTCCCGCTGCGGGCGGAAGCGCTCCACAGGCGCACAGTGCTGTCGAAGTCACTGCCGGCCACGACCGTTTCGCCATCCGGGCTGAACACGACGTTCGTGACCAGGCTGCTGTGACCCGTCAGAACGGCGAGCGGCCGGACGTTCTGATCACGAGTGCTGACATCCCAGAGCTGGACGGTGGCGATGCCGGCCGTGGCGAGCACCTCGCTGTTCGGGCTGAACTCCACGTCCAGCACTTCCTCAAGAGGGCCCACGGTGGCGAGTGGCTGGGCGGTTCCGCTGGCGTCAGTTCTCCACAGCTGAGCCGTGTCGCGGTATCTCCGGGTGACGAGAAGTCTCCCGTCCGGGCTGAACTCCATGCTGTCGATGAAATCGGAGCCGGTGGGGAAAATGGCCCGTGGCTGTACGTTCCCGCCTTGGGCTGTGGTGTCCCACAGCCGGACGCTTCCATTGCTGCTGGTGGCGAGCAACCTGCTGTCGGGGCTGAAAGCCGCGTCGAGGACCTCGTTCATGATGTCGTCGCTGGCCGAGCCCAGAACGGCGAGGGGCTGGGCGTTCTCGCCACTCGCGGTCGCGTCCCACAGCCGAGCGGAGCCGTCGTAGCTGTACGTGACGAGCAGCTTCCCGTCCGGGCTGAACACGAGGCCGGTGACGGCTTCGAGGTGGCCGGCGAGGGTGGCCAGCGGCTGGCTCGTGGGAACGAACAGCGCGATCACGCTCCTGGCAGCCTGCGGGGTCGGGGCGGTGCGGTAGGCAGCCACGGCCAACCGGCGGGCGAGCGCCGGCTCGTCGGCAGCGATTCTGGACGCCTCGGCGGCGAGCGTCCGGGACACCGCCTCCGCTCCGCTGCCGGTGCTGGCGCCAGCGCCGGGTCTGCCGACGGTGCGTCCCACCAGCAGCGACACCGCCACGAGTATCAGCACGGCAACCGCCGCCACCGGTCGGGCACCCCGCCGCCATCGCTGATCCGGCTGTGCACCCTCGTCCCCGGCCAGGAGAGTCTCGTCATCGTGGACGTCGGCATGCGCCGAGGCCAAGGACGTCCTCGGCGCCGGCACAGCTGCCGGCTGGGGCGGAGTCGCGGACGGCGGTGGCGGTGGCGGTGGCGGGAGTGTGGCCTGGCGGACGTCGTCGGCGAGATGGAGCGGCAGCTCGGAGCGGGCAGCCCAGCCCGGGCCGTAGGCCTCGGTGGCGGCGTGGGCGAGCGCGAGCGCGAAGGCGGTGGCACCCGGGTGCCGGTCGGCGGGTGCCTTCGCCAGCGCACGCAGGACAACCGCCGCGACCGGGTCGGCGACCCCGGTCATCGGCGGTGGCGGGTCGCTCAGGTGCTGGCGCCACAGCATCGGCAGCGGCTGCCGGGAGTCGAACGGCGGGACGCCGGTGAGGAGCTGGTAGAGCACGACTCCCAGGGCGTACTGGTCGGTCGCCGGCCCGAGGCGGCCGCCCTCGATCTGCTCCGGCGCCATGTACATCGGTGTTCCGGCCAGCCCGCTGGCCGTGGCCGCGGACCCCTCGAACAGCTTCGCGATCCCGAAGTCACCGACCTTGGGGGTGCCGTCCGCGGCGAACAGGATGTTGTCGGCCTTGATGTCACGGTGCAGCACCCGCCGGCCATGCGCATGCTCCAGCGCGGCGGCGACCGCCAGCCCGACCGCGCAGGCCTGCTCCGGCGCCATCCCGTGACGCCGGGCGGACAGCGTGCCCCCCGCCAGCAGCTCCATCACCACCAGGCACAGACCCTCGGCCTCGGCATAGTCGAACGCCCGCACCACATGGGGATGGTCCAGCCCGGCAAGCACCCGGGCCTCCTTGGCGAAGTCGAGGGTCGTGCCCTCCGCGCGCTCGCCCTCCATCACCTTGATCGCGACCAGGCGGCCCGTCCGCTGCTCCGCCCCGGCCAACACCAGACCGAACGTCCCCGACCCCAGTCGCTCACCCACGGTGTATCCGGGCAGTGCCTTCTCGACCCGTTCCCGCCCGACGATCACCAGATGTCCGGGCGCACTCGCCGCCCGGCCCCCGCCATCCCCGTCATAGTGCGACAACCCTAGGACAGGGTTCCGAAACGTCACAGACCGGTCGCGCCGCGCCGCATCCCCGCACCAGGGCTCGGGTTCAGGCGCCCGTGGTCGAGCCGGGGCGCACGATCATCAGGACTGTCACCGTGGCCCACAGCAGGTTGAACACGCCGGTGGTCATGGCCAGCCGCGCGGGCGCCTTCTCGTGCAGGCGTTCGGCCTTCGTCGCCGCGGTGAGGATGTCGTCCTGGCGGGGCAGGATCACGATGGCGAGCAGGACCGCGGCCGCCGCGGTGAGCACCGCGGAGACGAGCAGCCAGGCGTCGCCGAGGATCCCGAGGCTGGCTCCGGTCGCCACGCCGAACACCGGGACCGCGAGGCCGACCGCCGCGTAGACCCGGCAGATGCGGTGCAGGGTCCGCAGCACGGTGACGTCGGGCGCCTCGGGTTCCTCCTCGGGCGCGGCCAGCGCCGCTGCCGGCGCGGCCAGCGCCCGCCGGGCCGCGGCGGGGAACATGCTCGCCGCCACGGTGACCGGGCCGATCGCCAGGATGACGGCGAGCACATGAGCGGAGAGAAGCAGCTTCGTCACGGTACGCACACCCGGGAGTCGCGGGCCGCACGAGGGCCGGCGAGCACGTCGCAGGAGGCAGGGCCGTTCGACGGGGGCGACCCGGGGAACAGCACGATGTGTGCGGGCATGGCCGCAACGCTAACCAGCGGGAGCGACCTCCAGGAGTGGCTGGACTGCCAGCTTCCTACGGGTTCTGGCCAACCATCCGGCGCCGGTTTCTAGTAGACTGTCGCCGCTAATGTGTGGGGTATAGGTGGCGGAGTTTGGTGCGGGCGTCATCGGTGGTGAAGTGCCAGTTGACCTGTCGCTGGTCGGCGTTGACGGCTGCCTGCCAGGCGGTGAGT